>CAIQPV010000620.1 GCA_903873725.1 uncultured Nitrosomonadales bacterium | reverse complement strand
CATTGTACGGGTAAAGGGCCTGTTGCGCGCCGTCCTGGTCGATCACCTGGCGGAAATAGCCTTGCTGATAGAGCAGGCCCACGCCGACGACGGGCACGCCCAGGTCGCTGGCGGCCTTGAGTTGATCGCCAGCCACATTACCAAGGCCCCCTGAGTAGATTGGCAGTGCCTCACTCAACATGAATTCCATGCTGAAATACGCCACACAAGTCAGGGATGCACCGGGATGGTTTTGCTGAAACCACGCGGGCGCGCCAGCCTCATTCCGCCTGTTTTGCAGCAGGTCGTCAACTTTTTTGCGGAAAACCGGATCGTCCAAAACACGCTGGAGTTTTTCCCCGGAGACAGTTTGCAATACCACCCATGGATTTTGGGTCAGATCCCATAGCGCCGGGTCAAGCTGTCGCCACACCTGGTCGGTGGCATGGTTCCACGACGAGAGCATATCCAGGGCAAGCTCGGCCAGCGAATCGAATCCTTCTATATTTCTGGAAAATAGCCGCTCGTTCGGGTGACTGTTCTGTATTGGTTCGCTCATAGTAAAGTTCCGCCTTGGCTGATCTGCTGAAATAGTTGCAATCTGCGCGCATTGATTTTGCCTGCTTCCGCTGCCATGCGCAGCGCACAGCCCGGTTCATGCAAATGACGGCAGTTGTTGAAGCGGCATTGACCCCGATAGGCGGCGAATTCCGCAAAGCCTTCCTCGATGTCGCCGAAAGTCAGATGATGCAGCCCGAATGCCTGCACGCCGGGACAGTCTATCAGATGGCTGTCCGCGTTCAGGTGATACAGGCGCGCGTGGGTGGTGGTGTGTTTGCCCGAATCCAGCGCAGTGGAAATTTCTCTGGTGGCCGCTTGTGCATTCGGCAGCAAGGCATTGATGAGGGTGGATTTGCCCATGCCGGATTGCCCCACCAGCACGCTGCTGTGACCTTGCAGGTAAGGCAGTAGCGGTGTGACGTTCTGCCTGGCAGATAGCTCCAGCACGTTATAGCCAATGGTGCGGTAGGGCGCAAGTTGCAAGCGGGCAGCTTCTGCCTGCGCAGCGAGGTCGCACTTGTTCAATACTATCAGGGCGCTTAGTTGCTGGTCATGGGCAGCGACAAGGCAGCGCGCCAGCAGTTCGTCGTCGAAGGAAGGTTCGGCGGCAACCACGATGATGACTTGGGTGACGTTGGCGGCGATGAGTTTTTCGCGAAACGCGACGGAGCGATAGAGCAGGGTTTTGCGCTCGACAATGCGGTCTATCACGCCTTGCGCACCGGTTTTGAGATCGCCGGTACGGTCGGCAGTACGCTGAATTTCGACCACATCGCCGCAAGCGGCTTCACTTTTCTTCCCGCGCGGTACGCAGGCCAGCAACTCGCCGCCTGCAAGCTCCACCAGATACCGGCGTCCGAACGCGGCAATGATTTGTCCTTGTAGTTTTAACACGGCTTGTCCATTAGCACAAAACTTCGTCATTCCGGCGAAGGCCGGAATCCAGTCGATTAAATAATTTCCTGCGTAGCGGGACAATACTTCGGTTTTGTCCGCTTCGCAGGGGACTTGTGCTTGCTGGATTCCTGCCTTCGCCGGAATAACGGTCAGGGTTAATTGAGTTCAAATCTTGAACAGCGCATCCACCTTGGCGGCGCAAATGAAATCGTTTTCCGACAGCCCATTGATGGCATGGGTGGTGTATTCCACGTGGCACTTGTTGTAGCCCACATTCATGTCGGGGTGGTGGTCTTCGCGGTGGGATAGCCAGGCCACCGCGTTCACGAAAGCCATGGTTTGATAGTAGTTCTTGAACTCGAAGGTTTTGCCGATGAGGCGTTCATACTGCACCCAGCCGTCGAGTTGCTTCAGCAGCTTGTTGATTTCGCCCTGAGACAGCGGCGGCACTCCGCCTTCGCAGGGTTTGCATTGCTTGTTGGTCAGCTCGCAAACGTGGCTCATGATGTCCTCACTTGAACTTGTAATAGGTCTGGTTGAGATAAGCGCCGAGATCCTGCTCCTTCTGTTTGGTCAGGGTCATGCCCACCGCGCCGCTACAGAAATGCATACGATCTATCAATTCCTGCGGGTTATTCACGATGCGGTTGGGGCGCGTGAAAATGGCGCTGCCGTCACCTCCCACCTTGCCGATGTGGCAGCTATTGCACTTATTATCGTCGAAAATCTTCTTCCCGGTCTGTGCGTTGCCGTCCGCAAAAGGCCCGGCCATTGCGCTGGCCGTGACAAAGGTCAGGATGAGAGCTGCGCTACGTTTCATGGACATTTTCCTCATAAGGTTTGCAGTTTGTTGATGCGCACCAATGCGGGCGGGTGCGAGTCGTAAAACGTAGAATACAACGGGTCGGGCGTCAATGTCGCGGCATTATCCTGATACATTTTCACCAGCGCGCTGCTCAGGTCCCGTGCGTCGGTTTGCTGCGCGGCGTAGGCGTCGGCCTCGAATTCATGCTTGCGCGAATAGGCAGCCATCAGCGGGTGCAGCAAAAAGCTGAACACCGGCAGCACCATGAAGAACAGCAGCAGCGCCAATGCGGTGGACTGGCTGGTAACGCCGAGCCCGGCGTAGAACCACTCAGCCTGCATTAGTTGCGCCAGCAGCCACAGGAAAGCCAGGCTCGCCGCAAAGGTGAGCGCTATGCGTTTTACCACATGGCGACGCTTGAAATGCCCCAGTTCGTGCGCCAGCACCGCTTCAACCTCGTTTGGGGTGAGGCGCGCCAGCAGGGTGTCAAAAAAAACTATCCGCTTGGTCTTGCCGAAGCCGGTGAAGTAGGCGTTGCCGTGGCTGCTGCGTTTTGAGCCATCCATCACGAATAACCCGCTGGCAGTGAAGCCGCATTTCTTCAGCAGCGCCTCAATGCGTGCGCGGAGAGTTTCGTCCTGCAGCGCCTGGAACTTGTTGAACAGCGGCGCAATGAACGAAGGATAGAGGAACAGCAGCAACAGGTTGAAGATCACCCATACGCCCCACACATACAGCCACCAGTTGGTGCCCATGCGATCCATCAGCCATAGCACGCCGAACAGCAGCGGGAGGCCGATCACAGCGCCCAGCAGCATGCTCTTCAAGGCATCAGCCAGATATAGCGCCAGCGTCATCTTGTTGAAACCGAAACGGGCCTCGATGACAAAAGTACGGTACAGATCAAACGGTGCTTCCAGCAGCGAACTTAGTACCAGCACCGACACGATGACGGACACTCCTTGAGCCATCGGGCTGGCAAGCGCATGTTGCAAGGAATCGGCAATCGACTGGATGCCGCCGCAGACAGTGAAGACAAGCAGCAATACCATATCGAGCAGCGCTGCCAGCATGCCAAAGCGTGTCTTGGCGCTGGTGTAGTCGGCCGCCTTCTGATGTGCGGCAAGGTCTATCTTTTCGCAAAAGGCCTGCGGCACTTCGGCGCGGTGCGCCGCGACATAAGCCAAATGGCGGCGTGCAAGCCACAACTTGGCAAGTGTGGTCAGCAGCAGTGCACCGATAAATAGTACGGAAAATTGGAATGCGGTCATGGGTATCAATCAGTATAGTGTGATCACGTCGTGGTGCGCCAGATATGACACAATACGCGCCTGATAGTTCTGGGCAACTCTTTTTCGGCGCGAATTATGGCACAAAACCAAAACAACCTTATCTGGTTAGACATGGAAATGACCGGGCTTTCCCCGGACACCGACCGCATTATTGAAGTGGCGATGGTCATCACCGACAACAATCTGGATACCGTGGCCGAGGCGCCAACGCTGGTGGTGCATCAACCGGACAGTGTGCTGGATGGCATGGATGCATGGAATAAATCCACCCATAAAAAATCCGGCCTGATCGAAAAAGTGCAAGCTTCTACCCTGGATGACGCTACCGTGGAAGCGCAGATGCTGGCATTTCTAAAACAGTATGTTCCGCTCGGTACCTCGCCGATGTGCGGCAATTCCATCTGTCAGGACCGGCGTTTCATGGCGCGCTGGATGCCGAAACTGGAAACGTATTTCCATTACCGCAACCTCGACGTGAGCACGCTAAAGGAACTGGCCAAACGCTGGAAGCCTGAAGTAGCCAAGGGACTCAAGAAACATGGTAGGCACGAGGCGCTGGCCGACATCTACGAATCCATTAACGAACTAAAATATTACCGCGAGCACTTCATCAAGCTCTAGCCCGTCTCCCGGCAGTGACCGGCCCCGTGCCCTGGTTTCAGGAATTGCTTCACTTAAACATCATCACGTCCGCGTGCATACCCGATCACGCCGGTCAGTACGCGTATCATGGCATAACTGGCCCGCGTCAACAGCCGCATCCACGCGCTGCGTTTGCTCCAGGTGGAATGTTCGAGCATCAGTGCGCCCTGGGCCATTTCCTGAATCAGACTGGTGCGAAGCGCTGCGGCAAATTTTGCATCGCGCACCACCAGATTGGCTTCGCGTGCCAGCCACAGGCTGAACGGTTCGATGTTGGATGAGCCCACGGTCGCCCACTGCCCATCCACCACCGCCACTTTGGCATGCAAATAACTGGCATTGTATTCGTGGATTTCCATGCCCGCGCGCAGCATTTCGTCATACAGCGCCAGTGTGGCGTAATGCTGCATGTGGTACTCCACTTTTCCCTGCAACAGCAACACCACTTTTACCCCGCGCAGCGCAGCACTCTGCAAGGCCAGTCGCAAGCGCTGGCTGGGCAAAAAATAGGCATTGGCCATGATGATTTCGTGTTGTGCACCGTCAATCGCATTGATATAGGCATTTTCAATATCGCGCCGGTGACGTAAATTATCGCGCGACAGGAATAACACTTTTTGTTGCGCAGTATGAACATGGGCAGGCAGATGTTTTCCCGGCTTGTGCTGGCGCTTGAAGTTTATCCACGACACCAACGCCCACAGACGCCGCATCGCCGCATGCACCCGCTCCACGGTATCGCCCTGCACTTCCACCACATAATCGAGGCGGGGGTTCAGCACTTCACCGCCGGGTATGTCGTTGACAATGTTGATACCGCCTACAAATGCAATGCGCCCGTCCACCACTGCCAGTTTGCGGTGCAGGCGACGCAGCCGCTGGCGGCGAAAAGTCAACCAGGAAATTTCCGGGCGAAACTTCAACACTCCCACGCCCGCTGCGCGTAACTCATCCATCCATGAAACGGGCAAGTGGGCACTGCCATAACCATCCAGCAACAAATGTGTTCTGACACCGCGCTGTGCCGCCCGTTTCAAGGCGTCTGCAACCCTGCGACCGGTGTCATCGGCGGCATAAATATACGTTTCCAGATAAACCGAGTGGGTCGCGCTGTCTATCGCGCAAACAAGACGGGGGAAGTATTCCGCGCCGTTGTGTAACAAGGTGAGGGTATGGCCTTCAACAACGTGAACGCTGCTCATGCCAACACCAGGGTCGCGGACAACGCCGCATGATCGGAAATTTTTCTCCACGGATGCAGCTCGCAGCGCTCTATCTCCAGTCCGCGCACATAAATGCGATCCATGCGCAGCAATGGAATGCCTGCCGGATAGCTGCGAGCCAGTCTGCCGTGGCTGGCAACGAATACCTCGTGTATTTGCAGTTCCTGCGCCAGCAGGTGGCTGGCGTGATTGTTCCAATCGTTGAAGTCGCCCGCGATGACCAGCGGCGCATCCACCAAAACCATCTGCTTGATACGCTCGATCATCGCCTTGAACTGCACCCCTCGTCCGCGCTTGAACAAACCGAAATGCACGCAAATACAATGCAGCGGCACTTCCACTCCAGGCAAAACAGTTTCGCAATGCAATATGCCGCGACTCTCGAAGCGGTGTGCGGAAACATCCTGATTATCCCAACGCACAATCGGGTAACGGCTCAGAATGGCGTTGCCGTGATGGCCTTCGTCATATACTGCATTCTTCCCATATACATGATGTGGCCAAATCTCCTCCGCCAGGAATTCGTGTTGCGGCAACACGGGATAGTTATCATGGCGCTGCGCATCGCTGGTGTTCTCGCCCTGCACCTCCTGTAAAAAGACGATGTCGGCATTCAGTTCGCGCAGCCGCTCGCGCAACTCGTGCAGCACCATGCGACGGTTAAAATGGGAGAATCCCTTGTGGATGTTGTAGGTGGCGATGTTGAGGGTGGTCATGGGGGGTATTCTACCTAATGCAGAGGTTGCTCGGCAGATTAGGCTGTTCGTGGTGAGTTGTAGTTGTAGGGTGAGCACGCTATTGTGCCCACGCGGGATTTTTGCTCGGAGCGTCAGTCAAAAGCAACTCCGCCGGTGGCAGACCGGCGGCCGAGTACCTTTCTTGATCTTGCCAAGTGTTCGGTAACGCACAGTTTACGCAAGATTAATCTGTTAAGTTTCTTGTTGCGTAAATTGTGGGGGAGTCATGAGAGTATTTGTGATGTTGTTTTTATTGATTTCATTGCCGGTGATGGCGGGAGTCTTTAGTGACTACGACGCAGAGCAAAGGAAAGCTCAGATACAAGAGAAAATCGAGCTGATGAAATCAGCAAATGATCTGGCTACCTACAATTTACAGCTAGAGAATGAAACTCAGAAAAGACTCAACGCACTAAATCAGCGGGAAATCGAGTATCAGCAACGCCAGCTTAATAAGAATAAGTGATCACCGCTAATTCAAATTGCCGCAACTGGAGGTGTATGATGGAAATGAAACATATAGGATTGTTCAAGATGCATCCGGGACCGGAAGTCCTCGACCGGAACACCATTAAGTATTGGATAGACAAAATGGAATGTGCTCAGTCGTTCCCGGAAACTAAGCGGGTTTTGAAACAATTTGAGGCTTATCGCCGCTACTTGCTCACACTTTCGTAATTAACACATTTGCAAAGCTGACCTGTCTTGTTTCAGGTTGGTCTGCAAAAGGCGTGTTGGTTTTCATAAGCTATTTATTCCGCCT
>CAIQPV010000619.1 GCA_903873725.1 uncultured Nitrosomonadales bacterium | reverse complement strand
GGATGGGAATTACATCGGGGTCATTGTTCACGGGGCCATCCAGCGCCGCGATTATTTTGCCCAGACGCAGCAGGTTGTCGGCGTAATCGGTGATGATCAGCGTATTGTTGCCCGTGTCTGCGTTGATGGTGTTGTTGGCTGTAATCAGCGGACGCAACACGGCAAGCAGATTATTGGCAGATTCAAAATTCAAATGAAAAATTTGCGTCGCGATCTGCTCGCCGCGCACTGCACCGGACTGAATCGGGACCGACTGTAACTTTGCATCCGCTTCCGGTATTACTTTTGTATATCCGTTGCCAGGCACCATCGCGTAACCCTGCAAGCGCAACACCGAGGCTAATAGTTTAAATGCCTGAACTTTACTGAGTGGTTTATCGTATGACAGATTGATCTTGCCCTTAACACGCGGATCGATGATGAACATCGTATTGGTGTAATCGCTGAACGCCGCAATCACAGATTCGATATCGGCATCGACAAAATCGAGCTTGACCTTATCCGAGCCTTTGTCCTTGTTGGCACTCACCACTTCTTTTGTGGTCGTGGTTTCCTTTGTATCAGTGATCACGTTTGTGTTGGTATTCTGTGCCTGTGCAAACTGCATGTGCATCATTGCGAACAGCAACATTCCCGCCAGCGACCACATCACAATGCGGCGCAATGAATATTTATTAATGGATGGCATGTGATTATTCATTTCTGGGTTGGTGCAGCGTAAATGTTGCATTGACCGTATCAGGTTGAGCCAGAGCAACGATATTGGCTTCGATCACGGAAATCCGCGCGCTTTTTTGCAACTCATCCAGCCAATTCAGCGTGCTGCCAAAAGAAACAGCGGCGAGTTGCACTTTTGCGTAGTCGCCGGTCAGTATCACGCTTTGGGCTTTCAACCCGTTGCGAGCAAGATCTGTTTCAATATCTACTTTGGACATTGTTATCAATGGCGCAGCAGACTTTCCGGAAAGCTCCGCAGTTTCTTTTGACAACTGCTGCATCTGCGCGACTTGCTGGCGCTGCACAGGAAGATCTTTGTTCAATTGATCGCGACCAGTCAGCGCCGGATCAATTAACAAGATGTAAGCCAAGCCCAATGTTCCGACCAGCGCAGCCACAGCAAGCATCGTGCGTTCGCGCGCATCACGCGCTTCCAGAAGCTCAGAAATAGATTGTCTGGATTGATCCAGCATCCCGGTCAGGTTCATTTCGCGCGCCTGATTTGCCAGACAACAACGCCCGATTGTTCAGGGGCTGGCTTAAGCCCACCCATATCAAGAGATAGGCCGCGTTTAGCCAACGCGGCTTTCATCTCTTGTGTCGGTGCTTCACCGCCGGTTTTCAAGCGCACGAACAGGCTGCGCTCGCGATATTCGAGTGCGGCAATAACCGCAACTGCCTTACCCGCCGTGGGTACTATGCTGGCCCATGCCTCGCCAAAGGCCGCTGTGATCGCCGTAAAATCGTCCGCTGCGGCCAGCCCTGAATTACGTTTGGCGGATGCGTTCTTCTGCTGCATTTGCACGAGGGGATCAAGGATCACCGACTCTTTCGGATAGGCCGACTTGTAGATCTGAATCATGAGCGTGCTCAACGCATGGCTTTCGCCCTGCATACGCCACCAATCAATGTTCAATGCGGTGGCATTGATTAGTACAACCGTGGCGGCCAGTGCCAGTGGCCAGCGCCACGGACGCCAGTCCAACTTTGCACCGGCTCCCGTGCCCAGTCCCGCCATCAAATCAAGTGTTGTCACACGGGCACCGGCAATCCAGTGCGACCAGTTGTCGGGCAATATGCTGATGCGCTTATTCGGATTGGCCGCCTCCTGATAGGTGCTCACCAATGAGGGGGGCACATACAACGTGACCGGTGCTGTGGGCACCACCGCGCACAATGTCCGAATCGCTTCGTGCGCCGCAGAATCATTCTGCTCAGCCACTTCTGCTACGCCCAGGACAGGCCCGATCACCAAGCCGATGCCGTCCTGTTCAGACAGGCGCAAGGTCAGGTCGATATCGGTATCCCGTTCGTTGATGGCGGCGGTCACGCTACCTGGTTGACCGGATTGATAGGACAAGCACAATTGCGCTGGCAGCACCGCGAGTTGGCGAGCGCCGAATGCGCTGAATGTCTTGGACAAAAGTTCGAGCCAAGCGCGCTGTATTACCGCCAGCGTGCGCAATCCATCGGATAAGCCGCCCGCTACGATTACGCATTCAACCGGATCGCAAAGCAACTGCTCTTCCACCAGATTGGGTAATGCCGCCTTCAGCCTGCCAGCCGATAACGGCGGCACCTTGACGCGCAGCAAGGTAACGTCGCTGCCGTCCAGCAGCAGTGCCACACGTTGTATCCCGGCTATTATTTCGGACAATCCGGACAATGCCTCTACGCCCTCACGCTCGATCTTGCCACTTTCCGACACCTGCGCGAATGGGCAAGCCAAGGCAAGCAAAAGCGGAGCGCTGTCGGCAACGACTCTGGGGGGCAAGCGGATATAGAGTGTACTCACGGTGTCTCGTTAACTTTAGGTTGAACCTCCTAGGGGAATTTACACGATGAAATAGGCCGTTCTCGGTGCGCTACCGAACATATGAACGAACCAAGTTAAAGGTATAAGGTAATTGAGCTTGGTAGGGTGCGCTTGCGGTGTCAATTCCGCCCAACCTCTGGTTGGTTGCGGATTGCCTACCTTTGGTGCGCCCTTTGCGATGGTGCGTAAACGC
>CAIQPV010000618.1 GCA_903873725.1 uncultured Nitrosomonadales bacterium | reverse complement strand
CGTGATCAAGCTGATCTGGGGCGGCAAGTGGGACCGCTTGCTGGCCAAAGACAAGAGCGGCCTGCTGCTCAAGCGCATGGAAGAAGTGGTGGATGGCGAATACCAGACTTACAAAGCCAAGGACGGCGCTTATGTGCGCAAGCATTTTTTCGGCAAATATCCCGAACTGCTGGATCTGGTTTCCGACATGTCGGACGATGAAGTCTGGCTACTCAACCGTGGCGGCCACGACCCCTATAAAGTTTATGCCGCTTATGCGGCGGCGGCGAAACATACCGGCCAGCCTACCGTTATTCTGGCGAAGACGGTAAAGGGCTATGGCATGGGCGCTTCCGGCGAGGCACAGAATCCGACCCATCAGCAGAAAAAAATGGATGAGGACTCTCTGCGCAAATTCCGCGACCGCTTCAACATCCCGGTAACCGATGACCAACTGGCGCAATTGCCGTTTTGCCGCCCTGCGGAAGGCAGCCAGGAAATGAAATACCTGCGCGGGCGCATGGCAGCGATGGGTCATCTCCCCGCGCGCAAGCCGCATGTCGAGCCTTTGCAAGTGCCGGGTCTGGATGCTTTTGATGCATTGCTGAAGGGTACCGATGAACGCGAGATTTCCACCACCATGGCGTTTGTGCGCATGCTCGGCATCCTGGTAAAAGACAAGAACATCGGCAAACAAATCGTACCCATCGTGCCGGATGAATCGCGCACCTTCGGCATGGAAGGCATGTTCCGCCAGCTCGGTATATTCTCGCAGGTCGGGCAGCTCTACACCCCGCCGGATGCAGACCAGTTGATGTTTTACAAGGAGTCCGCGACCGGACAGATTTTGCAGGAAGGCATCAATGAAGCCGGCGGCATGGCAGACTGGATTGCCGCTGCCACTTCCTACGCCAACCACGGCAAGGCGATGATTCCCTTCTTTGTCTTTTACTCGATGTTCGGTTTCCAGCGCGTCGGCGATCTTGCCTGGGCGGCCGGCGACATGCGCGCGCGCGGATTCCTGATGGGTGGCACCGCCGGACGCACCACGCTGAACGGTGAGGGCTTGCAGCATCAGGACGGCCACAGCCTCTTGCAGGCTGCGCTGATCCCAAACTGTGTGTCTTATGACCCGACCTTTGCCTACGAAGTGGCGGTGATCATCCATGACGGCATGCGCCGCATGTATGTCGGGCAGGAAGATGTGTTTTATTACCTCACGGTGATGAATGAAAATTATGTCCACCCGGCCATGCCCAAGGATGTGGAAGGCGGTATTATCAAGGGGATGTATCTGTTGAGTGAAGGCGCAAAGGGCAAGGGACAGGGGAAAAAATCGCGCGTGCAATTGATGGGCAGCGGAACGATATTGCGGGAAGTCATCGCGGCGGCGGAATTGCTGGAGAAAGATTTCGGTGTCGCTGCAGACGTCTGGAGTGTGACCAGTTTCAACGAGCTGCGCCGCGAGGGTCTGGATTGCGAGCGTTGGAACATGCTGCACCCGGAAGCGCCGCGCCGCGCAAGTTATGTCGAACAATGTCTGCTCGGCCACAGCGGGCCGGTAATTGCCGCAACCGACTATATCAAGTCTTATGCCGACCAGATTCGTCCCTTCATTCCGGGACGCTTCAAGGTGATGGGAACGGATGGTTTCGGGCGTTCCGACACGCGCAGGAAACTGCGCCACTTTTTTGAGGTGGATCGTTATTATGTTGCGGTTGCAGCGCTGAAATCATTGGCGGACGAAGGTGTGATCAGCTCCGGGGAAGTCAGCAAGGCAATCAAACTATACGGCATCAATCCAGACAAACCCAATCCGGTAACGGTTTAAGGGGAGTAAATAATGGCAGAGTTCAAGCAAGCGCTGGTGCCGGATATCGGCAATTTCAAGGACGTGGAGATCATCGAGGTGATGGTCAAAGTGGGCGACACGGTCAAGGCGGAGGATTCCCTCATTACTTTGGAAACCGACAAGGCCACCATGGATGTACCTTCTCCATATTCCGGAGTGGTGAAAGAACTCAAGGTCAAGGTCGGCGACAGGGTTTCGGAAGGCGGACTGGTCGCGCTGATTGAAGCGAGCGGTGAAGCGGCGGGAAGCAGCACTCCTGCCGCTGCGGTTGAAACGCCTGTTGCGGCAAAAATAGCGGAACCGCCCAAGCCGGCGGCAGTTTCTGTTACCGCCCCCGCCCCGGTTACACAGGCACCCGTTACCGAAAATGGTGCCAAAGCCCATGCCAGCCCGTCCATCCGCCGTTTGGCGCGTGAACTCGGCATCAATCTGCCCCGGGTAAAAGGCAGCGGTGCGAAGGGGCGCGTAACCAAAGAAGACGTACAGAATTTTGTAAAGGCGGCTTTGGCGCAACCACGCGCCACGACTGGCACAGGCGGCGGGTTGCAGCTTGCGGAAATGCCCTTTGTGGATTTCGCCAAGTTCGGCGCTGTCGAGAGCAAACCACTGTCACGTATCAAGAAACTTTCCGGGGCCTACCTGCACCGCAACTGGGTTTCCATTCCGCACATCACCCAGTTCGATGAAGCCGACATCACGGACATGGAATCCTTCCGCAAACAACTCGGAACGGAATATGCCGCTCAGGGAATCAAGATTACGCCGCTGGTTTTCCTGCTCAAATCGGTGGTAGCGGCCTTGCAGCAGTTCCCCGATTTCAATGCCTCGCTGGATGCCGGCGGTGAAAATCTTATATTGAAGAAATACTTCCACATCGGCGTGGCGGTCGATACGCCGGAGGGGTTGGTGGTGCCGGTGCTGCGTGACGTTAATCAAAAAGGGCTCGTGCAACTTGCCAGGGAGCTGGCTGAAATAAGCGGTCGCGCGCGCGAGAAAAAAATCTCCGCTGCCGAAATGCAGGGCGGTTGCTTCACCATCTCCAGTCTGGGCGGCATCGGCGGCACGGGGTTTACGCCGATCATCAATGCGCCGGAGGTGGCGATTCTGGGCGTGTCCAGATCGGGCATGAAGCCGGTATGGAAAGACGGCAAATTTGAACCGCGCCTGATGCTGCCGCTGTCGTTGTCCTACGACCACCGTGTAATAGACGGTGCGGCGGGAGCGCGTTTCACTACCTATCTGACGCAGGTTCTGTCTGATGTGCGCAGGTTAGCATTGTAAATGGCGAGCATCGCACCTGTAGGAATATTTGGCGGCACGTTCGACCCCATCCACAACGGGCATTTGCGCCTCGCGCAGGAAGCGCTGGAGCAATGCGGCTTGCATTCTGTGCATTTTATTCCCGGCGGCACGCCGCCGCACCGGGATGCTCCCTATGCCAGCGCCCCGCAACGGCTGGACATGGTACGCCTGGCATTGCATAGAAACCCCGCTTTCGTTCTGGATGAACGTGAAGTGTATCGCACGGATCCCTGCTATACCGTAGATACTCTCGTCGAGTTGCGTTCGGAACTGGGCGAGCAACGACCGCTGTGCCTGCTGATGGGCGGCGACGCCTTCCTGACGTTGCATACCTGGCACGAATGGAAGCGCCTGTTTGTTCTTGCGCACATCGTGGTCATGCAACGGGCGGGCGGGCGTCCGCTGGGCAATGCCATAAAAGAAGCCGACGCAACCTTGCGCAGCGAGTATCATGCGCGCCTGGCCCCATCCGCCCGCGCCCTGCTTGATTCTCCCGCAGGGATAATTTTTGTGGCCGACATGCCCGCGCTGGAAATTTCCGCCACCGATATCCGCAGGCGTTGTTCCGAAAAAAAAGACACCCGCTACCTGCTGCCCGATGCAGTGGCTTACTACATCCAATACCATCACTTGTACACCTGACATGCTGACTACTGAAGAAAAGACCCAGGCTGTCGTGGCCGCGCTGGAAGACATCAAGGCCTCTGACATTACCGTAATCAATACCGTCAAGCTGAGTTCGATGTTCGACCGCATGGTGATTGCCAGCGGCAAATCCAACCGCCAAACCCGTGCCCTGGCCGACAGCGTAGCAGTCAAACTCAAGGAGATGGGCGAAGAAGTTCATGGTCGCGAGGGCGAAGAAACCGGCGATTGGGTGCTGATCGACCTTGGCGAAGTGATCGTGCATATAATGGTTCCAGCGGTACGGGCTTATTACAATCTGGAAGAATTGTGGGGCATGAGGCATCTGCCGGGTGGCACGGCAAAATGAAAATATGGCTGGCGACGGTCGGACACAAAATGCCCGACTGGATTACCGCAGGCTTTAACGAATATGCCAAACGCATGCCGCGCGAGGCGAAGATCGAACTGCTGGAAATCAAACCGGAGCCTCGCACAACGGGCAAGAGTATTCCGCAGATCATGGAAGCGGAAGCGCAACGCATTTTCGCCTCCCTTCCGCAAAATTCCCTGCGAATCGCCTTGGACGAACGCGGAGTGTCCTGGACGACGCGCCAACTGGCTGACCGGATGCGGCAATGGATGGGCGAGGGGCGTGATGTTGCTTTCATCATCGGCGGGGCAGACGGTTTGCATGAATCGGTGAAAAATGGCGCGCAGCAATTGCTGGCGTTGTCTGCCATGACACTGCCGCACGGCATGGTGCGCGTGTTGCTGGCGGAACAGTTGTATCGGGCGCACAGTTTATTGCACAATCACCCCTATCATCGCGAATAGGACAGTTCTGAAAATGGTGTAGAGGCATAAACCTAAAAAACGTAGTTGGCGAAGAGCTTTCTAGTATTTCAACGGATTATGCCGTTTTTGTAGGTGCGAATTTATTCGCACATAACTTGTTGACCGTGCGAATAAATTCGCACCTACGAATCCATCAACTGAGGTTTTTAGGATAAAAGGTTTTTAATGAGCACTATCCAGCCGCGTATTTACCTCGCCTCGCAAAGTCCCCGCCGTCGCGAGTTGCTTAAACAGATCGGGGTCAACTTTGACATATTGCTGCTGCGCAATGAACCTCGACGCAGAATTGACGTAGATGAAATGCCTGAGGAAAACGAAGCTCCTGTCGATTATGTGCAACGCATCTGCCGTGCCAAGGCTGCATTCGCGTGGGACGTTCTGGCCCTGCGCAAGCTGCCGCCCCATCCGGTTCTGGCTGCCGATACCACAGTGACGCTGGACAACAAAATCATGGGAAAGCCGGGCGACCGTGAAGATGCCATTGCCATGTTGCAACGGCTTTCCGGTCGGCAGCATCAGGTGTTAAGTGCGGTAGCCATTGTTTTCGGCGACCATATTGAAGCCAGGCTAAGTACCACGGCCGTTACTTTCGCGGCCCTGGACGAGGAACGTATCCACCGCTACCTGATAACCAACGAGGGCCATGACAAGGCCGGTGCTTATGGCATTCAAGGCCATGCCGGGGCATTCGTGGAACGTATTGAGGGCAGTTATTCCGGTGTGATGGGGCTGCCGCTGTTTGAGACAGTCGAACTGTTGCGCACTTTCGGGCATCCGGTTCCATGAGCGACGAAATCCTCATCAACGTCACCCCGCAGGAGACGCGTGTCGCGGTGATGCAACAGGGTGTGGCACAGGAGTTGCACATCGAGCGGGGCAGCCATCTCGGCATCGTGAGCAATGTGTATCTCGGGCGGGTGAAGCGGGTGCTGCCCGGCATGCAATCCGCCTTCATCGATATCGGCATGGAGCGTTCTGCCTTCCTTCACGTCGCCGACATTTGGGAAAACCGCCATAATGGCGATGCCGCCAAGCCAATTGAAAAAGTCCTGTCCGAAGGGCAGAGCCTGCTGGTTCAAGTGGTCAAGGAACCTATCGGCACCAAGGGAGCCAGGCTCTCCACCCAGATCAGCATGGCCGGGCGTCTGGTAGTGTATCTGCCGCAGGAATCGCATATCGGCGTATCGCAACGCATCGAGAACGAAACCGAGCGCGAAGCGTTGCGCGCCAGGCTGCATCAGTTGTTGCCGCCCGATCACAGTGGCGGCTACATCATTCGCACCATGGCGGAAACAGCGTCGGATAAAGAACTGCTCGCCGACACCGAATACCTCAACAAACTGTGGCGTAACCTGCAAGAACGGGCGCAGGCTTCCCCTGCGCCATCGCTGCTGTATCAGGAACTCGACATCAGCCTGCGTGTCCTGCGTGACTTCGTCAACGAGGATACCACACGCATATTGGTGGATTCGCGCGAAACCTACCAACGCATGTCCACCTTCGCGCAGGACTACATTTCCGGTGCGCTGTCCCGGCTGCAGCACTATGCGGGTTCGCGTCCGCTGTTCGATCTGTACGGTGTGGAAGATGAAATCGAACGCGCGCTGTCGCGCCGCGTGGATCTCAAATCCGGCGGTTATCTGATCATCGACCAGACCGAAGCGCTTACCACGGTGGACGTAAACACCGGCGGTTTTGTGGGCGGGCGGAATTTCGACGACACCATTTTCAAGACCAATCTGGAAGCCGCGTTGGTGACTGCACGCCAGTTGCGTCTGCGCAACCTCGGCGGGATCATCATTTGCGACTTCATTGACATGGAATCAGCGGAACACCGCAACGCCGTACTGGAAGAGTTCAAGAAAGCGCTGGCGGGTGACCGCACCCGCATCACAGTGAATGGGTTCTCCGCGTTGGGACTGGTGGAAATGACGCGCAAGCGCACGCGCGAAAGTTTGGCGCATGTGCTGTGCGAATCCTGCCCCACTTGCCAGGGACGCGGCGAAGTAAAAACCGCACAGACCGTGTGTTACCAAATCCTGCGCGATATCGTGCGCGAAGCACGCCAATTCAATGCGCGCGAATACCGAATCCTGGCGTCACAGCAAGTCATCGACCTGTTCCTGGATGAGGAATCGCAAAACCTGGCTCAGCTCTCCGACTTCATCGGCAAACCGGTGTCGTTGCAGGTGGAGGCGCTTTATAATCAAGAGCAATACGACGTTATTTTGATGTAGAGTATCGGTGAATGTGGGGAGGCTTGGGGAGAGCAGTCAGGGCTTCAAGACCAAGTGAACAACCTTCCTTTCAGCCTTTAATGACGCCATCTAAACAACCGACAACATTTCCAACAACATTTCCCACTTTTCAACCAACAAAACAACCAACAAAGCAACCCACAAAACAACCATCTTCGAAACCATCTCGACAACCAACAAATCAACCATCTAAACAACCT
>CAIQPV010000617.1 GCA_903873725.1 uncultured Nitrosomonadales bacterium | reverse complement strand
ATTCCGACCCTCGCCTCCAGCTCTAACTGCTGGTGCAGCAACGAATTAGGAGGTTCGGGACGCCCGTGGCTAACGGTTTGGCTAACAGTTTTGACCATTCAGTCACTATTGTTTCACAATTCTGCCACTATTGGTTCAGAATAGCCTAACCGTCGGAATCAGCGCAAAGGTAGGATGGATGACGCATGAACATGAAATCGCGTTATCGCCTCTTCCTCCGCCGCAAAAGCGTTTACTACGCTTTTGACAACACCACCAAAACCTTCACCAGCCTCAAGACCAAGGATAAAACCGAGGCCGCCCGGCTGCTCATGGCCTTGAACGAGGCCGGCCAGCAGCCTGCCATGAACTTGAGCCTCGCCCGCGTTTATCTGCGGCACAGCGACCCGATGATTTCGGTGCGCACCTGGCAGCACGTGCTGGACGAAATCATCGGCATCAAGTCCGGCCCGACGCAGGTGCGCTGGAAATCCGCCGCCCGCGACAAGGCGTTTGACCTGATACGCCACCGCATCCTCATCGAGACGCAGGCCGAACATCTGCTGGCGGTGTTGCGCGCCGGCAAGGTTTCCACCAATGCGTTTCTGCGGAAGATCCACAACTTCGCCCTCGACATGAACTGGCTGCCGGCGATGGTCATCCCCCGGCGGCAATGGCCCGCCATCCACTACAAGGAAAAACGCGCCATCACGTTTGAGGAGCATCAGAAAATTCTCGCCGCCGAGGTGAATCCCGAACGAAAAATACTTTACCAGTTGTGCTGGCATCTGGGCGCAAGCCAAGGCGATATTGCCAGCTTGAAAGGCGAGGATGTGGACTGGACGAACAGCACCGTGAGTTTTGTCCGCAAAAAGACCAGCGTGCCGGTGCTCGTCCATTTGGGCGGTGAAGCGCTGAATCTGTTCAAGGATCTGCCGGCTGAAGGCGTGTTGCTTCCGTATCTGTCGGGGGTGCGGGCCGGTGATCGCGCAACGGAATTCAAATCCCGGTGCCGGCAGTTGGGGATTGAGGGCGTGACCCTCCACAGCTACCGCTACGCTTGGGCCGAACGAGCAAAAACCGTTGGCTACCCGGAACGGTTCGCCCAGGAGGCTTTGGGTCACAACAGCAAGGCCGTCCATCGCGCGTATGCCAAACGGGCGCTGATGAAAATTCCCTCGTTAGAAGATTACGAACAACGGGCGGCTGACAAGTCCGAAGGACCTTAACACGAACAAATTCTAACGCCCTACATCCGGCGATAAATTCCCTGCGTGAGTTAATCAAGGCAAGAAATGCGATAGTTCACCATAAACGGAAGGAAATGTTGCCCAACCTCAAGCGGGCACAGGAAAAAACATCAACGGAAGTTGACAGGTTTTTGGCCGCAAGCCGTAACGTTAAGCCTACAGTTGATGATTTGATTAAGCTATTAACTGATTCGTCTGTAAAGTATTCAAGCAAGCAGCTTGAATCCGGCCGAAAATATATCAGCTCACTGTTGGTCGAATGGGAAGGCTCAAATTATCCCACACAATTTACAGGCGATGACTGGCTACAACATCGATTTGACGCCAAGACAGTTCAAAACATTTATGATGAACTGATCGCTGATTTCAGATTGAAGGATGGAAGCAAGCCGCCTCGTTGGGATTCTGAAAAGGACGAACCAATTCCTACTTGATGGAAATAAAAACCCAAAATTATTATGGCCCTTATCAAATGCCACGAATGCAGCGGCCAGGTTAGCGACCATGCGCGGACTTGGCTGCTCATCTTGGCCGGCTTCCGCCCACACCCTGGCCCGGCTCGGGAGTTGTAATCATGAAAATTTGCCTTTTGCCGGCAAAACGTTATGGCCATAACAAAAATAGGCTCCCGTTATGGACAGGCATAACTTCTCATCCATTTAAGAATCAACCGCTTGAAAGCCCTCCCTTCAACTTGTTATGAAGTTATGGAAATAAATGGCCTCTCATCATGCTTGAGAAGTTTGGGCTCCCCTGCTCCCCCGAATCTCCCCGACGACCTTTTTCATGACCGGGGGATCGGAGCCGGGGGACTTGCCAATCTTCCGCGACGCACCTTTTCCATCATAACACCATAACGCCATAACACTGGCTTTTCCCCTTCTTCTTCTCTTCTTAATTTATTATCACAGTAGTCCCACAGGTTTTCTGGTTGAGGGGTAAAAAAGAGTTGGCTTGCCGCGTGTGAACCTGCCACAAGGCAGGGAATGAATAAAACCACAACGCACAAGCCAACGCGCAGCAGCTTCTCGCTCCTGCATCAACTCT
>CAIQPV010000616.1 GCA_903873725.1 uncultured Nitrosomonadales bacterium | reverse complement strand
ATTCAGGATCTGGGGCAAGGCGGCTATTTTCTGGACGAAAACTCGGTGCTGCCATACAGTCTGGCCACTGAACTCCAAAACAACAACTATGCTCTTCCGCTCAACACCAAGTTCGGCTTTTCGGCCGCAAGCGCTGTTCCTTTGACCAACACAGCCCTGAACCCGACAGCCAGAGCCGGATATGTCACCTTTAACACAACAGCCTACGACCCAGGCAATGCGATTAGTATCGCGTCCCGCGACCCCACCGACACTACGCAAGGTGAGCCTGCGAATGCTGCCAACAAATACATGATGTCGGTGTTTACCCAGTACATTCTGCCCAAAAAGAATCCGATGCTGTCCTTGATCTGGTTCCGCACTCCGGACAACGTCGAGCACGGCTACGGCCCGGGTACTGCAAATGCCACGGCCGGACTGCGTTCGCAGGACGCACGTCTGGGTGAACTGATCTCTGCCTTGCGCGCCAATGGCATGGACAGCACGACCAACATCATCGTTGTGTCCGACCATGGGCACTCCAGCGTTTCCGGCCCGCTTGCACTCTATCCGCTGCGCGCGATTACCGGCACCTCGTTGCCCAGCGGTGCTCTGGTAAACGGTTCGACCAGCGGCACGACTACCGCCTCGGTGGGTGCGGTGAATGCCAGCGGCTATTCATTCTCTGGGGATGTACGCTCTGCCGACCTGTTGACCTATCGCGGCTTCAGTGCCTACGATGGAAGCGGATGCGCCACCGATCCCATGTATGGCCTGAACGCCAGCGGTGTCCCGACCGTCCCGGTCAAACTTGATAATGCCTCTGGTAGCTTGTGCGGTTCTGCCAACGCCAAGTTTCAGGCGATCAGTTCAACCTTGACCACGCCCGTTGCCAGTTTCAAGGTCCCGGCTCCGGGAAACCTGCCAGCCAAAGGAATCGTGATTGCAGCAAACGGTGGCTCCGACTATTTCTACGTTCCGGGACATGATGCCGCCACGGTGACAAACCTGGTCAAATTCCTGCAACAGCGGGAAGAATATGGTGCAATATTTGTTGACAGTCGCTATGGTACTATCCCCGGCACTCTGACCATGGATCAAGTCAACCTGGAAAACGCAAGCCGTAAGAACAATGGACAGCCTGATGTGGTGGTGAGCTTTAACTGGGACGATACCGTGTCCATCCAGGGCATGCGCGGCATCGAGTTTGAAAGCTTCGGCGGCGGTCAGCACGGCATGCACGGCAGCTTTGGAACTACTGATGTACATAATACTCTGATTGCCAATGGCCCGTCTTTCCAGCCTGCGACAAGCATTACCGGTCCTTCGGGTAACGTCGACGTGGCACCGACCGTGGCTTACCTCCTCGGACTCTCTATGCCTCAGGCCGATGGCCGCGTTCTCAATGAAGCACTGGCGACCCCTGCAAGCAAGTCAACGCCGACCGTGGTGCCGTCGACAGTTACTCCGAGCAGCGCTGCGACAGGCCTGAGTTTTGAACTGCCGACCGATCCGACTGGTGCGAGCAAGGACTCGTCACTGGCTGTCGGCTCCTACACCGTTAATCTACAGGTGAAGGATCTAACCGTGGACGGCAAGACTTACCGCTACTTTGACTACGCCAAGGCAGTGCGCCAGTAAACTCGCGGCTTGAACAAGAAACAGGAGATATTCTATTGAAACATGCTTTCCCAAGTGGCTATTGGGGACTAGGGCTGCGGCTCGCCACACTCTGTGTGGCAGTCGCAGTTTCTTTTGATGCCCCGGCCAAAGAACTCAAGTTTGAAAATGTTTTCAGTGACCAGGGTGAACCGCACACGTTGCACTATCAGGTTGTATTTACGTCAAAAGGCGCCAAACATCAGATGGAAGTCTGGCGTGATGGCGACCAACAACTGAAACGTCGAACGGATGATGTAATCGAAACGTATGCTTTCCGCAAACCGGGTAGTTCGGAATTCCATATGTCGATTCTAGACTTGAAAAAACGAATACACACTCAGGTTGACCGGACAAATTTATATCGTATCGGCAACTTTACCGACTGGTTCGATTTGTCGCATGGACTGAAGCATCCCAAGGGAAAATATCAGCTAACCAGGGCTCTAGAGCCGGAAGGTACCCACAAACCGATTAAGTCATGCCAGTGGAATGATCTGACCCAGGACAGCCGCACAACCCACATCTGCTGGAGTGCTCAAAGTCGTTTGCCTTTACTGATCCAAGCGCAAGACGGCGAAGTTGTGTGGCAAGTTACGGCATTGGATATGATGCCAATTCCGGCGAAAACTTTCGATATTCACGATGAGGGCTTTGTTCACAACGATGCCAATCAGGATATTGAAAGTGATTGAGAAAGTGCAATGCCGTTTGATGCCTGAATTCTGCTTCAAAATCTATGCTTCCATCTCGGCCAGCATCTTGTTGGTAGCGCGCAAGCGTTCGGCAAATATCATGGTGGCAGCGGCAAGTAAGGCAAATACGATATCCGGCTGTTCCGTTTTCAGGCGCTCGAAGGTCTGCGAGCTCATGCAATAGCACATCGTTGGTTCCACAGCGATGATGGTGGCGGAACGCGGATTCGGATCAATCAATGCCATTTCCCCGAAAACCGAGCCGGATGCCAGCGACTGCACTTTCCTCTTGCGCTCGGTTCCCGGCAGGTCAATCATTACGTCAACACGCCCGGATGCAACAAAGTATGCACCGTCAGGGGAGCTTCCCTGCATAACTACCACATCCCCTTGTTTGAAAGACACCCGTGACAGGCAGCGCCGCAAACGACGCAGCATATGCCTGTCAAGATTGCGCATCAAAGGGGAATGTGCAGCGCCCAATTCGTGCGACGCCGGGGCACCGGAAAATTTTGCGGCCAAATGTTTTTCGCACATGGCGACCGCCGAGTCTGTGTCGATCAGAAATCGATCATTGCCAATAGCGGATATGGTGCCAAAATCAGCCAGCTTGGCCCATATGTTTCGCGGGACGGATTGGCCGCGCTTCTCTTCACCAACAAGGCGATCTCTGAATTTTCGACGTTCCCGATCAACGTGCCCCACTACCAGGATCCCGCCCAATTGCGATAATCTGGAACTTATTCGTTCCAGCGCCCTGGCTCCGGTCGCATCAATATGTTTTAATCGCCGCATATCGAGCACGACATGAACGATGCCCTGGTTCATGAATTCCACGACACGCGACTCCAATTCGGCGACTGTGCCAAAAAACAGGATCCCTTCAATTTCGAGGATGGCTATGCTGTTGCCGTAATGCTCAAGCGAACGTTGCCTGGCAATGTCACCATAGATTCGGGGAATAAGTGCAGTTGCATGATACCCACGACGAACCGGATTGCGCGCCATTTGCGTTACGAATAACAACACGGATAACAGCACACCCATGCCGACTGCGGTCGTCAAGTCAGCGATCAAGGCGGTACTCACGACAACTAATACGACCATCATGTCGCTACCGACCGCTGCCGTTCCATGATGAGCGAAGAAAAGACGGCGCAACCGGGTCAGGGTCCATTTGTCGATAAGATCCAGTCCCAATGCAATAAGCAGGCCGGCCATGACTGCATGCGACATCAGTCCAATTAGTGGGCTCATAACCAAAGCGACTACCAGGGTGATCAGGGCAATGCCGACGGGAGCCAGAGTACTTCTCATCCCGCCGCTGAGCGCAGCTTTGGTTCGAGCCAGCGCCCCGGAGCCTGGCGCCATCCCGAACATTCCCGCCAACATATTTCCAAAGCCCTCGGCCATCAACTGCCGACCGGTATTGGAACGACTCATGGTTATCTCATCTGTTGCCGCTGTAGCAAAAAGCGTATCCAAAGAAGATAGAATCGACATGGATAAGGTAGCAGCTAACAATGGAGGTATTATTTCTCCGCCGAACTGGCTGGAAAGAATCGCAAACGCGTCAGACCCGATGAAATGCAGGGTGTAATGTTCAGGCGGAGGAGGAATCGTTCCACCAAGCGCATCGCCGAAACCTAAGGCTGCCAACAGATGATAAATCGAGGTTCCGACGATAAAAGCGAAGGGCACAGGAGGAACCCGTTTGGTCAGGCGTGGAAGAAATATTACCAAAGCGGCTGTAGTGAAAGAAAGTAACAGTGTAGCCGGCTTTATCTCGTTTATATGACCAAAGAAATTCCATAAAGACTTTTGTTCTGTAATGCCCATTGCCGGGCAGACCTGGCTAAGAATAATCAGCAGGGCGGATGCGTTGACAAATCCGGACATAACCGGAAATGGAACGTAATTGGTCAGTCGTCCAAGTTGAAACAGGCCGTAGAAGAATTGCAACACTCCGGCACCCACAACAGCTGTGCAGGCCAGAATCAAGGCAACCGAAGTGGCATCAGGTAAATGGGAAAATGCCGCCGATTGTGTTAGCTGTATTATCAACGCGGCGAATACCAATAAAGTGGAAGCTCTCGGCCCTGCCACAAGAAATGGACAGCCCCCAAAAATAGCCGCCGACAGTCCGAGCAACACGGAACCATACAGCGCGATAAGCACACCCACTCCGCTGGATGAGCCTCCCATAGCACCGCCGATGATTAACCCGAAAGCAAGGGTCTGGGGCAAAGAAGCCAGAGATCCGGCCACGGCACCATTCAGGTCGCCCCACGGGCCGGAGCCAAGCGGCTTGGTAAACAGATTCGGAGTTATACGTGTCAGCAGCCGAGTGCAGAAGTTGTTATAAGTTTTCATATGCCGAACATGTTCTTAATTGATTTCTCAAGACGATTTCATCTTTCAACCAAAGAGATTTCCATCAGAATAGCCCGAAATTTACTTTCGCGGCTGTGTGATACTTACCCCGGAAGTCGAATAGCAAGCATCGT
>CAIQPV010000615.1 GCA_903873725.1 uncultured Nitrosomonadales bacterium | reverse complement strand
GTGGGGTTTCGTCGATTCCCGCGATGTCGATTCAGGGTCAACGGCAATCGCCTGCCATCTTCCCATGATCGCCTCTCCCCCGTTTTGATAGCCGGGTGGGATGGCTCCACAACGCATAATCGCTAAAATGAGAATTGCTGCATTGGAATGGCGTTTTCCATTGGGTACAGTCGGTGTCGACCCGATGCTGGACAGTCAAATTGCATTGCTCAATAAGGCTCAGTCTTACTATGATAAAGCACTCAATGCGTTTATCTCAGGTTTCAGTACGGCAGTGGGCACGAATATCACGATTGCTGATTCCTTTGATGACGACGTATATAGTTTATTCAATCTGTCGGTCGAACGTATGAGTTTGACACTACGGGAACTCTCTTCGAAGCAATGGGTTCGCACTATGGCACCGGGTTCAACTATTAGCAAAGCATCCTCGGATATTTTGAAGGTCGCCAGTACTGCAAGCTATCTCACTACTGCCGCCATAGCCAAAAAACGCGGCTTGAATTTTGACGATGCCGGTGCCGGCAGTGGACTTATCACCGCTTTGAATGCACTACGCAGACAGGGCAATCTCCAAATTCTAGGCTTAAACCCTCTCGGCTACGATAGTCGATATATTCCCGCTTTAGATTATGAGTCGCTCTATACCCAAGCAGAAAAAGCGGTTATACCTCCTTTCGGAGCAAAAACGAAGGAAGATAATTTCAAAGCCGTGCAAAGGGACTTTGACTATGATGTAACAAAATTAAAAAACGAACTGGACAGATTGACTTCTCGGTATGTTGATAATCTCTGGGCCATGACGCTTTGCACAAGACCCGTCACTTCCGATAAAGAGCCTTTCATCACTTGCACCGGGGAAGCCGGGGGCGATTTGCTAGTCTGCGGAATGGATTTTTCATCTACCGACTTTGATGCCTGCTTATCTACTAAAACCGGAGGCGTGTTACGGTCCAAATACCGTAACTGGCATGAGACCCATATTAGTTTGACGCTTGCCAAGGCGAAAAAGAATAACATCCTCCAAAAAATCGACAATATCAACGAGGCAAATGCCAGACATATCGAAATTATACGGAGTACCACCAATGCCAGCCAGACGAGTTTGACGAACTATCTCAACAGCATGAAATCGGCTGTGACTATCACGGAAACCGAAACTACAACGACTACTAGGACGAAAAAAGGGGGCAAATGGGTCACAGAACCAAAAACGCGGACCAGCAAAACAGAAAAGCAGTTCAACCTGAGAAATGACGCGCTAGACATTCAAGCCACCAAGGAACAGGAAGGCTTACAAATTACCGCAGATTTTCAGATTCAAACTGCTGATGCCGATACCGCTTTAACAGTGAAAAACCTATTGCTCGAAGCGGCAGAGGCGGATATTGCCGTTGAAATGGCTGTTGCTCAAAAGAATTCTGCTGGCGAAGACTTCGACACCGCCCTTAAGCAAAAAGATGACACTTGGCTGCAATACCAAACCGACTTGGAACAACTTGACCAAATCACCAGTAATTTGCCTCCACTTCGAGTGCTGCGCTCACAAGCCGCGATTGATTTGGCCGATGCGATGAACACTGCTGCACATTATACCTATCTAGCCGCTAAGGCATTAGAGTATAAATATGCAAAAGCACTGGAAGAAATGCCCAATATCAATGGGCAAACGGTATCGGTTGTCAATATTTTTAAAGCGCAAACACCAACTGACTTGGGCGATTTCTTACAGGCTATCGACCAACTCAACACCACCCAATGTACATGGGGCAAGATATTCATACCTAGAGTGGTCAAAATATCATTGATGAAGGATGTAAAAGGCATCAAAAATCCAGATTCGACAGACAAGGTGGAAGCTAAGGCCTTCTTTATTAGCAATAGTCGAAATGTCGATGGCACCCAAGGCAATTTGAAATTTGATTTTGCTGTCTCCGAAGCGGCTAAATTTCTTAACTACTTTAATTCCTATAATATGAAGATTTGGAGTGGTTCGCCACCTCCCGGTTGCGGTTTTTTCAGCGGACTAAATGGCGTGGCTGTGGTATTAAAATCAGAACAAGCCTTAGCCAATGATCCCTTTGTTTTGTTGCGACAAAGCGGCCATTCCACGGTTAGGGACAGTCATTTGCAGTTCCGCGAATATATCATTGTAACGGATTCCAATTTCCTCTTC
>CAIQPV010000614.1 GCA_903873725.1 uncultured Nitrosomonadales bacterium | reverse complement strand
GTAAAGAACTTGCTGTCAAAGTCAGTATTCGAGACATAGTCAACAATAAAGTCCAAGAGCTTGTGCGAGAATACCGTGCGAGGCCGACTCCTACATCAATTTTGCCTAGCTAAAGTTCATCAGCGATGTGCTGAAGAATTCATTTGGCTCAATGGTGAGCGGGATAGACATTGAATTTACGGATGCGCTGGATGGCAGGCGCAAGTATTGCCAAGTTAAGCTTGGGCCAAACACCATTAACCGGGATGATGTGGAAACGATCCATAAACATTTCAAGGATGCGCGCAACCTTGGCCGCACCAATAATGTGAAGGTCGAGCATGGTGATTTGGTAGTGGCAATATTGTATGGCGAACCTGGACAGGAGAGCGGCCATTACAAAAGATTGCGCGATGAATACGATTATCCACTTTTCATCGGACAGGAATTCTGGCATCGACTGACAGGTGACAAAAGATTCTATGCGGATTTGCGTCAAGCCATTGCCGAGGTTGCCATTGAAGCGCGAGGAGCAACTTTGCTGGATGGAACCATAAAGCAACTTGCCGCAACCCCGGAAATCAGGAAACTGGCAGAACAATAGCGAACAGCGTGAGTTGACCTTCAAAACACGGGGGTAAATCTAACTTCGTTGCTGAGCGACGTTTTTGGCACGGTTGCCCAAAATACTACAAACGCCCCGGTAGCAATCAGGAGTTTGGGGATGCCAAAATCGCTAAGAACCGGAAACGCGACAGGCGAGTGAGTCGCTAGCTGCGCCGGGAAGGTTGTACGTATTTGGTAGCACCAGTTGAACAAATCGGAGGCTGTCGCAAATCGGGTTATTCGTGCATTGAAGTCAACCTTTTTGCGCTCACTCGCCTCGGCTGGCTCTGAGAATTTCTGAACATCTTGTAATGACGCTTTAGCCGATCGACATAGGTTTTGTCTTGGATCATTTGTCCGAAAAAAGCGAGAAAGTCCTCTGCGTGTTCGGACTGCGGATTGAGTGGGTCGAGAGTCGGACGAATCCATTCTCCGGCATAATCTACCCCCGGTGACCACTTGCGATAGAAGGCGGCACTTTTCCATCCGTAGCTGATTGTTGCCCAAACCTTGTCGCCACTGAGTCGGCCTACGACACGGATAATCACGCGGTGGCAGTCGCAATTTTCGTCAGTACAGTAATACTCCAGAAAGCCATAATCGTCTGCCGGTACCGGATTCCCCGCAGGAATGGTAACCGACCGAGTTTCCTTGAACGCGAGCTCGCCAAATCTGGAATAAAAAGCCAGCATCATCACAATTTCCCCTTTGGTTATTCGGCCATTCTATAATACCAACATTGCTTTTAAGCGATCAACAAACTAAAACCGTGTAACCGCATGCTACATACTGATTTTTATATTGGCCTGGAATTTTTTGCATCAGCTGGATTTGTCTGGCGCTGCACCGATGTTGGCACTCGAACCATTACGGCCATCCATATTGAAGAAGGGCGTGATGCTAGTTGGTACAACGGGCCACCGTATCCGGTCGCAGAAACAGTCTTTGATGAATATGATCTACCCGGCTGTTATCTCAGCCTGGATGATGCCATTGACAGCGCAATCCACGAGGCGGATACGTCTGGTCATCCCGGTTATCCTCATGAGGACGTTTCTCGCATGTTCAAGGAAATGTGGAATGATGAAGGGGCGATAAAGTATCCGAACAAGGGATTATTGCGCTTTGATCGAATACGCGAAGACGGCGAGCTACTTCACCCTTATGCGGCACTGAAATCAAACGGTGATTGGATGATTCGCCTGTATCTGCCATTTCTCCACGAATATGCTGAAATGTCTGAAATAGATTTTCTGGCATTGCCTATTGCAACAGATGTTGATGTAAAACGAAGGGCATCTTAATCGGCAGTGCAGCTATAGCGCCATGAGCTGTCAAATCAATTCCGAACCAATGAGTTTTTCCTGAAAGGGGCGCACTATATTGAAAACCAAACGCAATACCACCAAACCAATCAGGGAACCCAAGCTTTCCCGAACCCATACTCCGGCAAATCTGTCCCCGGCGGATTGGCAGCGCGCATTGCGACGCCAGTTCGGGCGCGAGCAGTCGTTCGACCTGGAATGTCTTGGAACCGAACCCTTCTTCTCGGATTTTCGTGTTGGCAACCCGCAGTCCAATTCTCAGTATCGCGTGGCAATCCGTGGGCTGAAGCCGGGCGACAATTTCTGCTCCTGTCCGGACTACGCAACCAACGAGTTGGGTACCTGCAAACACATCGAATTCACTTTGGCACAGTTGGAGAAAAAGCGCGGTGCCAAAGCGGCATTCGCGCGCGGCTATCACCCGCCGTTTTCCGAACTGTATTTGCGTAACGACACTGGACGCACGATCCATTTTCGTGCTGGGACGGATTGTCCGCCCGCTGTGAGCAAGGCTGCTGCGCTGCTGTTTGACGAGTCACGCGGCTGGGTGTTGCGCGAGAACCGCTACGGCGAGTTGGAGCACTTTGTTGCGGCGGTGGCGAAAAGCGGCCACGAGTTGCGCGCGTATGACGATGCACTCGACTTTGTCGCCGGTCAGCGTGATGCGGAGAGACGGGCAGCGGCGTTGGATGAAATTTTTCCGCGCGGTGCAAACGATCCGCTATTGAAGAAGATGCTCAAAGCACCACTCTATGCCTATCAGGCCGAGGGCGCACTGTTTGCCGTGCGCGCCGGTCGTGTGCTGATCGGCGATGAAATGGGTCTTGGCAAGACCATACAGGCCATCGCGGCAGCCGAGATTTTGGCTCGGCATTTCGGCGTATCCAAGGTGTTGGTGATCTGCCCGACGTCGCTCAAGTACCAGTGGCAGAGCGAGATTGCGCGTTTTTCCGGGCGCGAGTCGAGAGTGCTGTCCGGTGGAAGAACACAGCGTCAGAAGGATTATGCCCTGGATGATTTTTGCAAGATCACCAACTATGAAAAACTCAAACCCGATCTGGATCTGATTACCGCCTGGGAGCCGGAATTGGTGATCGTCGACGAGGCACAGCGGGTGAAGAACTGGAACACGATTGCGGCGAAAGCACTCAAACGCATTGATAGTCCTTATGCCATCGTGCTGACCGGTACGCCGCTGGAGAACAAGCTGGAAGAGCTGATTTCCATAGTCCAATTTGTTGACCAACATCGTCTTGGGCCAACATGGAAGCTGTTGCATGAGCATCAGGTCAAGGACGAAGCAGGGCGTGTAATCGGCTATACGGGTCTGGAAAAAATCGGCGAGACGCTGGCGCCGGTCATGCTCCGTCGTCGCAAATCTGAAGTGCTGTTGCAACTTCCGGGGCGAACCGACCAGAATCTGCTGGTACCGATGACCGAGATGCAAATGTTCCACCATCAGGAGAATGCCGAGGTAGTGAGAAGAATCGTGCTGC
>CAIQPV010000613.1 GCA_903873725.1 uncultured Nitrosomonadales bacterium | reverse complement strand
CCGATGCCATGGAAGAACTGGACAACAGCAATTATGAAAAGGCTGTCAAATCTTTCGAAACACTACAGTCGCGCTACCCCTACGGACGCTATGCCCAGCAGGCACAACTGGAAACCGCTTATGCTTATTTCAAACAAAAGGAGCCGGAATCGGCCCTCGCCGCTGCCGACCGCTTTATTAAACAATACCCCAACAACCCGCATGTGGATTACGCCTATTATCTGAAAGGGCTGATCAATTTCAACGAGGACCTCGGACTGCTGGGCAGCATAGTTAATCAGGATCTTTCCGAGCGCGATTCCAATGCCGCCCGGGATGCTTTCAATGCATTCAAGGAACTGGTGACGCGTTTTCCGGACAGCAAGTATGCGCCAGACTCCAGACTGCGCATGCAATACCTGATTAACGTCCTGGCGCGCTACGAAATCCACGTTGCCAGTTTTTATTTGCGTCGTGGTGCCTATGTGGCAGCCGCCAACCGTGCCAAAGGAGTGCTCATAAATTACTCGCAGACGCCGGCAACCCGCGATGCGCTGCAAATCATGGTGCAGGCTTACGACGCTTTGGGTATGAAGGATTTGCGGAACGATGCACAGCGCGTACTCGACAGGAATGTTGCCAAAGACGGAGCAAAAGCTCCTGTTGTCAGGTCATCACCCCAAAACGAAAAATCGTGGTGGGAATTCTGGAAGTAGGTTGGGAAAAATAAATGAAATATTGCAGCGCATGCGGTTCACCGGTCGAGCTACGCCAGCCTCCGGATGACAATCGCCTGCGTTATGTCTGCACCAATTGCGCCACCATCCACTATCAAAATCCGAACATGGTGATTGGCTCCATACCCGAATGGGAAGATGGCCGCATCCTGTTGTGCCGCCGTGCCATCGAGCCGCGCCACGGACTATGGACGCTGCCTGCCGGATTCATGGAAAACGGCGAGACCACCGTCGAAGCCGCGATTCGCGAAACCGAGGAAGAAGCCAATGCCCGCATCGCTATCGGCGAGCTGTATTCGATGTACAACCTGCCCTACATCAATCAGGTGCATTTGTTATTTCGCGCCAGGCTGCTCGATCTGGATTTCTCGCCCGGCATTGAAAGTCTGGAAGTCAAACTGTTTGAAGAACAGGATATCCCCTGGGATGAACTTGCCTTCCGCCCGGTACGCTTCACCCTGCAACACTACTTCACCGACCGCAAGGAAGAAAACTTCCATTTCCATATGGGCGATTTGACGGCACCATCTCGCCCGGCATAGAACTGAAATCGGTTCAAAATATCCTTGTAAGGAGTTGTGGTGTCAACGGTTAGGCCGGGCTGAACGTTATAATCCACACTGCCGAGGCGATATATGGGTTTGCAAACCGGGCGGGGTTGGTTAGAATAGCGTGGGCTGTAATGTCCGACAAGTTTGATAAATCTAAAATGGAGAGGCAAAATAATTATGAAATCTATCATCGTTAGTATGTTTGTAGCAGCAGGTCTGATGGTTGCTGGTTCCGCAATGGCGGGGGACTTCAATACCGGGCCATGTAAGGCTTGTCATGCAGTTGGTAAAGATGTTGTAGGACCTGATTGGAAAACAGTTGCAACTGCATATGGCGATGCTAAAACTTTAGCCGGGGTTTTTAAGTCGGGCTTCAAAGTGGAAGATCGTAAAGTTGCCGCGTCCAACGCTAAATGGAAAGGTCAAGCAGCTACTATGACTACAATGTTTAACAGCAATATTAAAGGCCACGAAGATGACGCGGCAGCTGCACTTTTTGCTGCTGTTGCAGCAGGTAAGATCTAAACCTTTCAGTGTTAGTGGATGTTAAAGGCGGCCTGCCGGGCCGCCTTTTTAATAGTTACCGCTACGTTAGCATGTTGTGGCAGCATCGGGTTTAATGGATGCAGGTAGCGCAATGGCAACGGACAGACATGCCACCTTTGGCAAAGAAATATGGCGGCACAGCTTGCCATGCAATTAACTACAATGTAGTTGGTTCTGCCTGGATAGATATTCCAAGTTCTACAACTGAGTTCTAGGGGAAAAATATGAGAATAACAATGATGAATATTGTTGCTGCCATGAGTTTGATGCTGGGCGGCAGTGCTTTGGCAGAAGAGATGCCCGCACTCGCAAAAAAAAATGGCTGCGATGATTGCCACGCCATCGACAAGAAAATAATTGGTCCCGCATGGATGGACGTATCCAAATTCTACAACGGCAAATTAGAAAAAACTACTGCTGGCAAAACTGTAAAGGAAGCGACAGGCGGCAAAGCTACTGAAGAGTTCTTGCTTACAAAAATTTCCAAAGGTGGTGCCGGTAACTGGGGTAGTATACCGATGCGAGTCAACGATCCGAGCGGCAAGAAAGAAGCCGACATCAAGGAGTTGATAAAGTTTGTCTTGGGCTTGGCTAAGTAATCGCATCAAATCAATAACGACGGGGTCGGCGCAAGTCGGCTCCGTTTGTATTTGGGGAGTGAAAATTATGATAAAAATAATTATAAGCATGGTTACGGCTGCCGGTTTAATGCTCGGCAATAGCGCCATGGCAAGCGGAATGCCCGCACTGGCAAAAAAACACGGTTGTGATAGCTGCCACGACATCGACAAAAGAGTGGTTGGCCCCTCCTGGATGGAAGTATCCAGGAAGTACAAGGGTGCCACCAAATATACAGATCGTGGCAAGGAATATGGTCTGGAAGACGGGCTGGTAATGAAAGTATCCAAGGGGGGTAGCGGTAACTGGGGCACCATGCCCATGCCTGCCAACGATCAGAACGGCATCAACCAGGCCGAGATGAAGTCCTTGGTCAAATTCGTGTTGGGTTTGGCGAAATAACATGTATCGTACAAACGGGCATGGATAAAGTTATTACTCATGACTGACGCCCGTTCCCCCTCCATTCCCCAAAAGCGGCAGAGGGGAACACGTCCTTATTTCACGAGTTTCTCGTCAAACCAAGCCTGCTAAATTGACAAGGAGGAATGGGCTACGGATAATTCGGCCATTCCTTAACATTTGGTCACAAATTCCCCATGTCTTATAAACACCTGTCTCTGTCTTTGGCTGTATTGCTTGCTGCCACGCTTGTTGCCTGCGGCAAATCCGGAACTTCTGCCACTACGCCTGCAACTCCGGAAGTAAATTCCGGTGCTTCGGATGTGTCAGTAGTGAAAATCGGCGCCTCCGCCCCGCTTACCGGGCCGCAAGCGCATATCGGCAAGGACAATGAAAACGGCACACGCATGGCTATAGAGGATGCCAACGCCAAGGGAGTCATCATAGGCGGCAAAAAAGTTCGCTTCGAGTTGCTCAGCGAAGACGACCAGACCGATCCCAAGACGGCGACCATTGTGGCGCAAAAACTGGTGGATGCAAAGGTAAGCGGGGTCATCGGCCACCTCAATTCCGGCACCACTATTCCCGCTTCGCGGATTTACAGTGACAACGGTATTCCGCAAATTTCCCCTTCGGCCACTGCCGTTACCTATACCGCACAGGGTTTCAAAACCGCTTTCCGGGTAATGGCAAACGACGGGCAGCAGGGCAAGGTGCTGGGCGAATTTGCTGCAAAAACTCTGGGGGCGAAGAAAATCGCGGTACTGGATGACCGCACTGCATATGGTCAGGGGCTGGCAGATGAATTCATCAAGTCCGCGCAAGCCAATGGCGCGCAGATTGTTACTCACGAATACACCACCGACAAGGCCGTGGATTTTACCGCCGTGCTGACTTCGATCAAAGGCAAGAAACCTGACCTGGTGTTCTTCGGCGGCATGGATCCGCAGGGTGCGCCCATGCTCAAGCAACTGAAAACGCTCGCCCTCGATGTCAAGTTCATGATGGGTGATGGGGGTTACACACCCAAATTTATTGAAAATGCGGGTGCGGCGTCAGAAGGGGCTTATGCGTCACTGCCTGGCGTGCCGCTGGATCATATGCCCGGCGGCAAAGATTTCTCGCAGCGCTACGAGGCAAAGTTCAAGCAACCTATCCAGTTGTACGCGCCTTATTGCTACGATGCGGTAAATGTAATGATTGCCGCGATGCAAAAGGCTGGTTCTGCCGATCCGGCGAAATACCTGCCCGAATTGGCGAAGGTGGAATATGATGGCGTAACCGCAAGAATTACCTTCGACGACAAAGGTGACCTCATGGGTGGCGCAATTACGCTTTATCAGGTGCAGCAAGGCAAATGGCAGCCACTGCAAACCATGGGTGGCGGGCCTGCGGCGGCACATTGATGGCGCGTGAATGAATGCTGAAGCGACACCTTGCGTGTCGCTTTTTCTTTGCGGACAATCTTGGATATCTTCTTACAACAAATCCTCAACGGCCTGGTGCAAGGCAGCGTCTATGCGCTGGTGGCACTGGGCTATACCATGGTGTACGGCATCCTCGGCCTGATCAATTTTGCGCACGGCGAAGTGGTGATGGTGGGGGCGATGGTGGCGCTGACGGTTAGCCAATTGCTGCTCGCGACCGGGTTGCCGCCATTGCTGGTGCTGTTGATCGCGTTGATGGTTGCGGCGGCGGCTTGCATGGTACTGGGCTATGGCATCGAACGCATCGCCTATCGTCCTTTGCGTAATGCTCCGCGCCTCGCCCCGCTGATTACCGCAATTGGGGTTTCTATAGTGCTGCAAAATCTGGCGATGATTTTCTGGGGGCGCGAATATCATGCTTTCCCGCAATTGCTGCCGAATGGTTTGCATACGCTCGGCGGCGCGGTCATCAATGACGTGCAGCTCATTATCATGCTGGTCGCGTTGCTGATGATGACGGGACTGATGTTGCTGGTGCATCGCACACGACTCGGGCGCGCAATGCGCGCCGTGGCAGAGAATCCATCTGCCGCCATGCTGATGGGCGTGGACATCAACCGCGTGATTTCCGTGACCTTTATGCTCGGCTCCGCGCTGGCGGCGGTGGCGGGCATTATGGTAAGCGCAAATTACGGTATCGTGCATTACTACATGGGTTCTATCCTCGGGCTGAAAGCCTTTACTGCTGCGGTTCTCGGCGGAATCGGCAACCTGCGCGGTGCGATGCTGGGCGGCGTGCTGCTGGGACTGATCGAAAGTTTGGGGGCAGGCTACATTGGCGATCTCAGCGGCGGTTTTTTCGGCAGTAATTATCAGGACGTGTTCGCCTTCTTTGTGTTGATTGCCGTACTGATTTTTCGTCCGTCCGGTTTGCTGGGAGAACGCGTTGCGGAACGTGCCTGACAGCTTTTTGAACACGGCTCATCTCTCGGTCGTCATTCCGGCGGAGGCCGGAATGACGGGTTAATGGATTTTTCATTATGAATCTCGGGAAATTCCCCTATTGCAAGAAATGCAACGCATGGCGCGTATTTGCCGTACTTGCCATTGTGCTGCTGGCACTCCCCTTCGTCACCGATGCATTGCTCGGACGCGGCTGGGTGCGCATCGCGGATTTTGCGCTGCTCTACATCATGCTGGCATTGGGACTGAATATCGTGGTCGGTTACGCCGGGTTGCTCGATCTCGGTTATGTAGCGTTTTTCGCCGTCGGCGCTTATAACTATGCACTGCTTTCTTCGCCACAGTTCGGCTTGCACTGGCCGGTATGGGTGGTACTGCCGCTCGGCGGGCTGCTGGCCGGCTTTTTCGGTGTGCTGCTTGGGGCACCCACCTTGAGGCTGCGCGGCGATTACCTCGCCATTGTCACGCTGGGTTTCGGCGAGATCATTCGTATTTTTCTCAACAACCTGAACGCACCGGTTAACGTTACCAACGGCCCGCAAGGCATCAGCATGATAGACCCGGTGCAAAGCGGCGGAATTTCGCTCGGCTCAACGCAGCAAGTTTTCGGCATTACTTTGCCCTCAGTGCATCTATATTACTACCTGTTCCTGTGCTTTACCCTGCTGGTGATTTTCGTCTCGTTGCGTCTGGAAAATTCGCGCATTGGCCGTGCCTGGATGGCAATCCGCGAGGACGAAGTAGCGGCGGAGGCGATGGGCATTAACACGCGCAACATCAAGCTGCTGGCCTTTTCCATGGGCGCGACCTTCGGCGGCCTGTCCGGCGGATTATTTGCCGGATTTCAGGGTTTCATCAGCCCGGAGAGTTTCAGTTTGACCGAATCGGTGATGATCCTGTGCATGGTGGTATTGGGTGGTATGGGCAACATCGGTGGCGTGATCCTCGGGGGGGTGTTGCTGGTGTTGTTGCCGGAAGCGTTACGCAATGGTGCGGGACCGGTGCAGCAATGGTTGTTCGGCAAGACACTGGTTGACCCGGAAAGTTTGCGTATGTTGCTGTTCGGTTTGGCTTTGGTAGTTGTCATGCTGGTGCGTCCCGCCGGACTCTGGCCTTCGACGCAGCGCCGCCGGGAACTTTCTGATGACGATGACGATGTGGTAAAGCAGGAACTGGAGAGCGTATATGGCTCCTCAAAATAATTCCCTGCTCGAACTCTCGTGCGTAAGCAAATACTTTGGTGGTTTGGCGGCATTATCCGAAGTTTCGCTGTACATCAAGCGAGGCGAAATCTACGGGCTGATCGGTCCCAATGGTGCCGGCAAAACTACGCTATTCAACATCGTTACCGGGTTGTATCGGCTCGACGAGGGCGAATTTAATTTCGATGGCATTGCTTATGCCCACTGCAAGCCGCATGTGCTGGCCGAGGCAGGCATCGCGCGCACTTTCCAGAATATCCGCCTTTTTGCCAACATGAGTGCGCTGGAGAACATCATGGTTGGTCGCCACGTTCGGACACACACCGGCATTTGGGGTGCACTCACTCGCAATGTTGCCGCACGTGCCGAAGAACGTGCCATCACACAACGGGCGCGCGAATTGCTACGCTTTGTCGGCATAGACGGCCCGCATCAAACCTTGGCCAAGCACCTGTCTTATGGAGAACAGCGCCGTCTGGAAATCGCCCGCGCACTGGCAACGGATCCCAAGATGCTGGCGCTGGACGAACCGGCTGCGGGCATGAACGCCACCGAGACCGAAAGCCTGAAAACCCTGCTGCAAACCATACGTAACAGCGGCATCACCGTACTGCTGATTGAGCACGACGTGAAACTTATCCTCGGCCTGTGCGACCGCATTGCCGTGCTTGACTATGGCAAGAAAATCGCCGAAGGCACTCCGGATGAAGTGCGCCGCAACCAGACAGTGATCGCTGCTTATCTGGGAGGGGAAGCGGCATGAACCTTCTGGAAATCGAAAATCTCAAAGTCAGTTATGGCGGCATTCAAGCGCTGAAAGGCATAAGCTTCACTGTGGCCCCCGGTGAACTGGTCGCTCTGATTGGCAGCAACGGTGCGGGCAAGACGACTACACTCAAAACCCTGGCCGGGCTACTGCATCCCGCAGCAGGAAAAATCCACTACAACGGAATATCCCTGCACAACATTCCCGCGCATCAGCGCGTACACAACGGACTGGCGCTGGTACCGGAAGGGCGTGGCATATTTGCCCGCCTCACCGTGGCAGAAAATTTACTGATGGGCGCATACACCCGCAACGATGCCACGCACATTGGCGCCGACCTTGACCGTATGTATGCCTTGTTCCCGCGCCTGAACGAACGCCGCACGCAACTCGCCGGAACCCTTTCGGGGGGGGAACAACAAATGGTGGCAATGGCGCGAGCGTTGATGTGTCGCCCCAAGCTATTGATGCTTGATGAACCCAGCATGGGACTGGCGCCGATGATGGTGGCAAAAATTTTTGAAACCATACGCAACATCTCAGAGCAAGGCGTTTCCATCCTGCTGGTAGAACAGAATGCCAAACTGGCACTGGAAGTCGCACAACGCGGCTATGTTCTTGAGAGCGGATTGGTTACTTTGTCTAACAGCGCGGAGGATCTGCTGGGTAGCGACGAGGTGAGGCGCGCTTATCTCGGTGCGTAGTAAACCGCTTCAACTAAAACAATATTACGCCGGGCAAGCTATTCGATCAGTCCTGTGCCAATTTGCCGGTAATGAATTTCCATTCTGCCGGATCGAGCGGGGTAATGGATAGGCGGTTGCCGCGTTGCAGGATACGCATACGTTCAAGCTCAGGGTGTTTGCGCAACTCAGCCAGCGAAATCAACCCAACTTTCTTTACGAGTTGCACATCCACATTAAACCAGCGGGGCGTTTCATGCGTAGCCTTGGGGTCGAAGTATTTGCTGTTGCGCTCGAACTGTTTGGCATCGGGATATGCTGTACTGGAAACACGCGCGATGCCGGCAATACCCGGCACGGTGCAATTAGAATGATAAAACAGCACGCCATCACCGACACTCATCTGGTCACGCATGAAATTGCGTGCCTGATAATTGCGTACACCATACCATGCCACAGTCTGCCCAGGTAACTTGGCAAGGTCGTCAATGCTGACATCTCCGGGTTCTGATTTCATTAACCAGTAACGCATAAATAGTACAAACAGTTCAGTGAAGTGATATTAACTATACATAATATCAGTATATTACTACATTAGTTAATCCCCAACCCCACTCTGGTTATTTTTCCCCTGGATAAATGTAGCAAACTAAAGCGATCAAATAATACACGCCGGAAATTTTTACAGGCCACCCGTATTATTCTTGTTCTGATTCCGTTTGTTAACAGTTCCCGGCAAGCAAAGACGAGCACTAATTCGATGGCACGTACTGAATAAGTATTTATACGTATTGTTTCATAACATGTTGCGTGCCACTATTAGCCATGAAGTAAGTATGGATTTTGAAGAATTATATTCAGTGCCTGGAATCAACGATTGAGGATTAACTAAGTATTTCCCAATTTAGTTTTTATTTTGCTATTAGGCGAAATTTCAATATTTTCAATCAAGACGGGATGAGTAGTAGTCGTTTTCCTTGTGAGGCAGCTCTGCTCTGTAGTTTTAACCTATCTACTGCACATTCAGACACAGAAGCAAGTTCGACGTTATGAATAGTCCCTTTGAAGTTTTCCGCTGGAATGATAGTTTGGAAACCGGTATTCCAGAGGTGGATAAACAACACCAAATACTGGTTCAATTTTTAAATACACTGGCCAGCAGCTTGACCTTTCATACTGACATTCCATCTCCAAGAATAATCTTCATGGAGCTGGCTGATTATGCTGTTTACCATTTTCAAACCGAAGAACGTATCTGGCGCGAGTTTTTTGGGGATGATCCTATGGCAGCCAAACACAAAAATCTGCACAATGATTTTGTATCCCAAATTAGCAGCCTGCAAAATAACAGTGAGCCATTGGAAGTAATTCTTCAGGATGTTGTTACTTTTCTGACCAATTGGCTGACATACCACATACTGGAATCCGACAAACAAATGGCCAAGGTTGCGCTTGCAGTGCAATCAGGCTTGTCGCTGGAGCAAGCCAAGCAGCGAATTAACCAGGAAATGATTACGGCATGAAGACATGCTATTACCCCGTCAATATTATTATTCTCAACCCGATTTTTTACTCTGAAGAAAAGGAAGAACTATGAAAATTCGAACGACTTCATCATCTGCTCTTTTAATGTTTTTTGTTTCAACTGCTTGCTTGGCAATTGCCGACGAGCCTATCCAACCGATTAAGCCAACAAAAATTACCAAGCCCGCTATGGTGGAATTGGGCAAGAAGCTGTTTTTCGACCCCCGCCTTTCCAAGTCCGGGTTCATCTCCTGCAATTCTTGCCACAACCTGTCCATGGGTGGTTCCGATAATCTCAAGACTTCCATTGGCGACCATTGGCATCAAGGACCAATCAATGCCCCGACCGTACTTAATTCAAGCATGAGTCTGGCCCAGTTCTGGGATGGCCGTGCTGCGGATTTGAAAGCCCAAGCCGGCGGCCCCATTGCCAACCCGGGTGAAATGGGTTTCTCTCATGCTTTGGCGATTGGAATGCTGGAATCGATTCCTGCCTACACGATCGAATTCAAGCAGGTTTTCGGAACGGACAAGATCGATATTGACAAGGTCACAATGGCCATTGCCGAATTCGAGAAGACTTTGGTGACGCCTAACTCCCGCTTTGACAAGTGGCTGAAGGGCAACAAGAAAGCTCTAACCGCCAATGAATTGGCCGGTTACAAGCTGTTCAAGGAAAGCGGTTGTGTCGCCTGCCATAACGGCCCGGCCGTGGGTGGAAACTCCTTCCAGAAAATGGGTGTGGTCGAGCCTTATAAAACTTCAAACCCTGCCGAAGGTCGCGTGGCCGTCACTGGTGACGATGCCGATCGCTTTAAGTTTAAGGTGCCCTCTTTGCGAAATGTGGAATTAACTTACCCGTATTTCCATGACGGAGCCGCCAATACCCTTCCTGAAGCTGTGAACACCATGGGTCGGGTGCAGTTGGGCAAACAATTCACAACCGAGGAAAACGCCCAGATCGTTGCCTTCCTGAAGACATTAACCGGTGATCAGCCTAGCTTCAAGTTACCCATTTTGCCCCCATCCTCGGATACAACGCCACGACCGACACCATTCGAAAAATAAGTCGCTGCTAAACTTACTACTACACCCCGGAAACGGGGTGTATTTCTTCTACTGAAAATCATATTAAAGCCTATTTTATTAAATCAACTTGTTTTGCCAACGTACCCGACAAGTTTCCTGTCTTGCTTGGAGATGTGAAGTAGAAACCAATTATTCAGAAACTCAGACACATCATTTTCCCCCAATATCTCCTGTTGGAACTGGGTGAAAATCTCTTTGATTTCTCTAAGCAATATATTATGTAAATGGGCATGCTGGGTTTGTTCTGGATATTCATACTCCGTCATGATCTCCTCTTCACTTACAAAGTGAAATTCCGCAAACTTGACGATGATATTCAGTACTCGTATCTTTTTTTCTTTTGGTGCACCCGCAGTTATAGCCTCTTGAAAATCGGCAATGAGTCTAACGAAAATACGATGCTCGGCATCAATTACTTTATGACCAAGCTCGTAAGTGTAATCCCATTTTACCATCTTTTTCCTGCCAGTTATTTATGCAAGGCGCAGTGCTAATTATGGTTATCTTGATGATGTAAATTTTCAGATGCCAAGCGCATTACATCGGTCGCGGTGCCACTTCTAATTGCGTGTTGAGCCTATCATACCACACTAAAATAGTGCGGTATTTTTAACTCATCACATAGATATTATTTAACTTGCGAACAACAATTTTTGCGGAATCAGCATTAAGTTTATATCGGAACATATTGACATATTTACTTATTCTTGTTCAAATAACATTTGTTCAAATCGTGAACGCATATGGCCAAAAAAAGACGAAACTGATGGAAGAGTTCCACTACAAGCTACTTAAGGTATTGCAGGATAATCCCGACCTTAGCCAGCGTGAGCTCGCCCGGGAAGTCGGCATTAGTCTCGGCAAGACTAATTACTGCCTTAGAGCATTGATTAAAATGGGCTTTATTAAAGTCGGCAATTTTCGGAACAGCCAAAATAAAGTTGCCTATAACTATCTGCTTACCCCGCATGGCATAGAAGAGAAAATTCAAGCCACAGCTTATTTTCTCAAACGCAAAGTGACGGAATATGAAGCGCTTAAAATGGAGATCGAACAACTGCGTAGCGAAGTCAAAAAAGGACAACCCGAATCCAACATTCTGACGGAAGGGTGATCATGAACAGAAAAACACCGGGAAAGATGGGGTAATGGAACACTGGTTTGCCGTTTGCTGTAAGCCGCGACAAGAGTTGGTTGCTCAGGAGAACCTCTTGCGCCAGGGATTTCACGTTTATCTGCCGCGCATACAACTCAAAAAGCGCCGCCGGGCGCAATGGGTCGATGTGATCGAAGTCCTTTTCCCTCGCTACATCTTTATCAGGATTGATCCTGTAAAAAATAGTATTGCCCCCATACGCTCCACCCGAGGTGTTGTCGGGTTGGTGCGCTTTGGCGGACAGCCCGCTGTGGTTGCCGACGAAGTAATGGATGCCCTGATAAAACGGGAAGACTCCGGCTCCAGTTTGCATCGGGATAATCGCCCTCTATTCTGCGTAGGCGAGCAAATCCGGCTAGTGGAAGGACCACTTGCAGGCATGGAAGGAATCTTTGTCCAGGAAGACGGTGAAAAACGCGTGATTGTTTTGCTGGAGTTATTGGGCAAGACCAATAAAATTCGGGTAAATCGCGACCTGGTTATTGAGGCTGCTTAGAAGTTTATTTAATATCAATATGTTATGCGAAACATCTTAGTGTTTTGCAGGGCGGTAGCGTGTTTGAAAATTGGCAGTTTCAGATTTGCGGCCAAAAGGCTTAATCGCAAAATTGCCAAACACACGGCTTGTATTCAAATCCGAACATTAAGCCGCAGTAGGGGGCTACGTCATATTGACAGCACTCCACAACGCATAACGTAGCAGCTAACCAATTGGGGCTGCATGTTGCATTTGGAAACTAAAATGGACACTCTTAACCCACAAACATTAATAATCGAAGCGGGGCGCGCCGAGCGGCATTATTGGCGCGATTTGTGGCGTAAAGCCGGTTGGGTCATTATATTGCGCTCTCCTAACTTCTGCTATGCAATCAATCGTACTATCTTGCCATTCGGG
>CAIQPV010000612.1 GCA_903873725.1 uncultured Nitrosomonadales bacterium | reverse complement strand
CTCTGAAACTTTTGCGCTTAATAAGCATACTTGATGGATAAGTAATAAGCCCTCGGGTCGCCAGGATAGTAATAGTAACTTTGTACTAAAGAACTTGGCATGCTCACACTGCCGTACCCGCCGCTCGTCGCATAGTTTGTACTCGCAAGATTCTTGATGGTAAGCCGGGTTTCCCAGGAACCCGATTTGTAACTTGAATACACATCTGCAACAGTCGCAGACGGTATTTTATGCAACGTATTGCTTAGATCCCCATCATAGTACTGGCTTCCGGTATAAGTAACGACTCCACCCAGGTTCCAATGGTCATCCAGCGTGTAATTGGCCCTCGCGTTGAAAGTTAAATCCGGTACCAGGCTGATAGTGTTTCCGTTGTTCGGCCCTTCCGAGTAAAGCGACCTCTGGTATTTACCTCCCACTGAAAAGGAAAGAGTCGAAGTTGCATAGGCAGTCGAGTCGAACATAAGCCCTTTGCGGCGAATGCCATTGGGGTCATTCAAGTTGGTAAATGAGTTTGGGTCGTACCGAATTTCATTCCGGGAGTTTGACTGGAAGATCGAGGCCGTCAATTGAGTTTGCCAAAAATGCCACTCTCCGCCAAACTCAACCGTCTGCGATATCTGGGGTTGCAGGATACCTTTAAACACACGGGCACCATTTGAATCCCATCCCCAGAATTCGTCAATGTTTGGAAACCGGAAGGACTGGTTCCACTTGATAAACGACTTCTGCCCGTCAAGATAGCTGAAGTTAAATGCCAAATCAGCAGCGTTTGCAGAGTACGTTTTGCTCGCGTTAGCGGAAGCGGAATAGGCATTCGCATCATAGGTAACGGCCGACTGTGTCTGGCGTCTGAATCCGCCGCTAACCTCAACATTAGAAGTCAGAGGGAACCTTTCCATAATGTACGGTGACCGGCTGAACAGAGTCGCATTCCCGCTATCATTCATCCGAATCGCGCCATAGCTAATCAAGGTCTGCTGTGCCAGGGTACTGTATGCATCACTTGATCCCTCGCTGGATTTGTTAAAGTCGTACCCAGCGATGGTGGCCCCCCATTTTCCCCAATCCGCTTTTAAACGCGGAGTGAGATTCCAGAACCAGCTTTGCAAGTTGCTATTGGTTGGGCTCGGGTTTGACCCGGTATAGTTTGCAGCGACCGATGAGGAATAAGGTTGAAAGAAGTTTGACGTCCGCGAACTGTACATTGCCTCCCCTTCAAGGGTCAGCTTTTCATTCAAGTGTTGCACATCCCCCAACCACACACTTGCATTATCCACAACATTAGCTGAGCCCACGTTGTTGAACTTGGCTGGCTGCGGGTTGCCCTGTCCAACTTCTCCCACCACACCCCCCGGAACCTGAGCATTCGAATGACTTGCATTTACACCAAGGTAAATCTCATTCGGACCATTCAAAAACTCGGTCAGCTTGCCACCCACAGAATACAGATTAGCAGCAGAGTTCTCTCGCCAGCCCTCCGTGTTCGCAGTATTCGCATTCAACCGCAAGGAAGTATTTCCCGAACCCAGACTCAGCACTGCGTTAGTCATTACCGTTCCAAAACTACCCGCCTTGACAGACACTTCATTGATGTTGGCGCCTCCATCCTTGGTGATGATATTAATGACTCCGCCCACTGCCCCATTCCCGTACTGAACGCTCGCCCCTCCCCGAAGGATTTCGATACGCCGTACAGAACCCAATGGGATTGCCTCCCACGAAACAGAGGATGAATCAATGGGGTTTAACCTTTGTCCATCAAGAAGAATCAGTGTAGTGCTATTTGCTGTAGCTCCATAACCACCGATATCAACGGAAGCACCAAGCCCAAGCTGTCCCAGGCTGGAACCATTTATAACAAGCCCGCCGAGCTGGGATAAAACCTCGGGAATATTGTTTGAACTGGAGTTCTCAATATCCTCCCGGGTAATTACCCTGATGTTGGCAGGTACATGGTTTGAACTTTCTTCAAACCGTGATGCAGTTATTAAAATTTCATCAGGGGATTCACCCGTTGCGGCATAGGCTATAAAAGGTACCGCACAGAGCATGGCGGCAAATATTTTACTTTTGGTTTGCATGAGATATTTCCTGAATAATTCCAAACGTCCCCGTTGGAATGTTAAATTCAGGAAATACAGCGGAAGGAAACAAAGACAGCGAGCTTGCGTCGACAGTCATTGTCTGCCGTCCATGCGCCGCCCGCAGCATTTCCCGACCTGTGGAACCTGACGGTTCCCGCATCAAGGCCGGTATCCGGGCTCACAGAACCAAACGCATCGCCTTCCCATGATTGCTCACAGTGACTTAATGATGCATCCCTATCTGCTAACCGTTGCGGGGGCAGCACAGGCTTCACACCTGTTTCCCGATTATCCAGGCAAAACGTCGCCCGGCACCTTGAACCGGGCAAATTATATCCTGTAATTGCGTAGTGCGGAAAACCCCTTCTATTTCCGGCATCAGCGAATAAGAACGCCTGTAAAATACGGGACATTGATTAGGGCTCAGTACGACATATGATCAGAAAAAGGGACGTCCCGTTAAAGATTGAATTATTTCCCGACGGGGATGACAGCCAATTCACCATCCACTCGAGAAGGGAAATTCTGTCTATCCTGAATGGTATCGCGCAAAAAACCACGCTTGTAGCGCTGTATTTTAACGAGGGAAATGAATTCATCCTGACCACGGTGCTCAAAGTCACGGAGCAAGGCTTATGGCTGGAAGTTGGTTCCATAGCGGCAACCAACCAGCGTATCCTGCGTAGCAATAAGATCATCTTCATCAGCTCGCACAATCGGGTTAAAGTACAATTCGTTGCATACCGCATTGAAAGTGCCTTATTTGAAAACTGCGCAGCGTTTTACTTATCCTTGCCGGATAGCCTGTTGCGCATACAACGCCGCGAATATTTCCGTTTGACTACACCTGTCAGCACCCCGCTCAAGTGCATCATTCCTGTTGTTCCACCCATCGAGATACCCGAACCGGATAGTATTATTTCCCGGCGCGAAGTTACAATCATGGATATTAGCGGAGGCGGCATAGCGTTGGTGTGCGAAGTGCATGACACCGAGTTGCACTCCGGCAAAGTTTATGCGGATTGCAATATTCCCTTGCCCGGACTCGAAACCATACGCGTCACCGTGAAGGTTCAAAACTGTTTTGAAGTGACACTGCGTAACGGACAAATTAGAAAACGTGCAGGCTGTGAATTCATTCAACTGAGTGGCGAGGCCGCTGCTTTATTGCAACGCTACGTTGTTTATATGCAGAGTGAAAACCTGATAAGAAAAACGCCATCTCAAAAAATCCAGGTTATTCAAGCTGGTATTCAGTAATGGAATAGCCGCATTTTCAACTCCGAATAAACCATAACCGGCAAACGTGAAGCAAATTAATATGATGCCATGGAACTTCTAACCGCACTGGAACACCATAAAGCGGGACGACTTGCTGAAGCCGTGCAAATTTATCAGAAAATTCTTCTGGCGGATCCCGATAATGCAGATGCGTTGCACCTCATGGGTAATGCAGCTTGCCAGCTTGGCGACGTCGATTTTTCCATCGCGCTTATCTCAAGGGCGAGTAATCTTTTCCCAAAAAATACGGCCTACCTCAATTCTTTGGGGATGGCGTATCGTGCAAAAAATCTATTCGACTCGGCTATGGATTGTTACTCCAGGGTATTGGAGATCGAACCAAACTCGGCATCTGCATATTTCGGCATAGGCAATACGCTACAGTGCCAAGGCAGGCTGGATGATGCTGTGAAGAATTTTTCCAAAGCGCTTGCACTGAATCCCGGCTTTATTGAAGCGCGGTACAACCTTGCAAATCTTGAAAAATCGTTTGGTAAATATCCGGAAGCCATTGAGAATTACCGGATGGTAGTCGCTTCGAAACCGGACTTCGCCGACGCTTACCACAATATGGGCAGCGCATTTTATGCTTTGGGAAATCTTGATCAAGCCTTGGCCAGTTATGAGCGGGCTTTGTGGCGCAACCTGCCTGAGACTCACAACAATATCGGCATCATTTTTTTCGATAAGCGGCTATTTGATCAAGCGCTCGCCAGTTACAAGCAGGCCATCGCGGTGAAGCCGGATTATGCCGAGGCTTACAATAACATGGGAATTGCGTTGCGCAAATTGGGCCAAGCCAATGAAGCCGCAACAGCGTTTGGCGAGGCTATACGGTTAATGCCCAATTACGCCACCGCACACCTCAATCTGGGCGATTTATTGATGGAGAATGATTCCGTTAACGAAGCAGCAATCCATTACGAAAATGCCATTTTAATTGCGCCGGGAATGGCGGATGCCCATTTCAATCTCGGCATTGCCAGAGACAGGCAAAACAATCCGGAATCAGCCTGCGAGTGTTTTGAACAGTCTATAACCTGTCGCCCGGACTATCAGGATGCCATCTATAACCTTGGCGTCGTCAATGGCCGTCTAAAGCGGCCAGCCAAGGCAGAAAGCTGCTATCGCCAGGTTCTGGAACTCAATCCATATCACGTCAATGCGCACATTAATCTTTCCGCCATCCTGATGGAAGATGGTCGCACGACAGAAGCGAAGGAACATATCGACCTTGCCTATTCCCGAAAAAACCTGTTCGAGAAATATTCTTCGAATGCAAACAAAACGGTACTAATACTTTTTGACGCCGGGAAAGGAAACCTCAACCTCAGCCATTTGTTCAGCGAAAAAACAAACAACACCATCGATTGGATGATTGAATACGCTTCCGATGACCAGGCTGACAAATTGCCGGATTATGATTTGGTGTTCAACGCGATGGGCGATCCGGATACGACCGGAGATACTGTCGGGCCAGTCAACCGATTTGTCGAAGTGTGCACAAAGCCCCTGCTTAACCACCCGGACAAGGTTGCGCGCACGGCTCGTGACAAGCTGCCAGCCATGCTTGGAGGGATAGACAACTTGTTGGTTCCGGCCGTTTGGAGGTTTTCCAGCAGCGCCGACTGGGATGACGCCATCATTGGGCAATTGCCGCTGTTGATTCGACCGGTGCACACTCAGGGCGGCATTGGCCTGGTACTGGCGAAAACCGCTACCGAACTTGCGCAGTACAAAACCGGACAGTACGGCCCGGTGTATGTCTCCCGCTTTACCGATTTCCGCTCTGCCGATTCCTGGTTCCGCAAGTATCGAATGATTTTTATCGACCGCAAGCCATATCCCTATCACTTGGCAATATCGCAAAACTGGATGGTTCACTATTACACCTCAGATATGGAATCCTTTCCTTGGAAACTGGAGGAGGAGAAAGCCTTTCTGGAACATCCGGAAACGGTTCTTTGCCACACCGGAATGCAAGCTCTCCAGGCTATCGGTACAAGGATGGATCTTGATTATGCCGGGATCGATTTTTCAATCATGCCGGATGGGCGGATATTGGTATTTGAAGCCAATCCCACCATGCTGGTACACCCGGAAAATAACTCCGGGCCACTTGCACATAAGAACATCTATGTGCGCAAAATACTCGACGCTTTTGAAAATCTGTTGGAACGATCAGTCGGCCAGCCTGCAGTGAGGCCGCGCTAAACAAATTGGATAAGAAAAGTCGCCAATTTTCTTTTAGCCACGGGCTTTCTTTCACAATTCAATTTCATTTTTCGAGTAGGCGGCAAGCAAGAGTTCGATCTTTCCAAGCACCACACCGATTTGCCAAAACTCATCTTCAATCAGCGCGTCAATGACTTTTCCGGATGTTTTCGAAAAGCTTTCCGAAAATATGCGGGCACCAACACTAATTCGGAGAACTGCCGTGCAAACTCCTGATCGATGAATCACCTGTACAGGCTGACCGATGTGGCACATTTGGGCGAGAAGCCTGAATTCCCGTGCGTTTTTGTACGGGAAAAGATTTGAACAATCTTGATTCAGTAAAGTATAAATCCGGTGGGCCTGCTTTTCAGAACACAGTTCTCGTGCACCGCCACGTTCATGGTAAAGAAAAAACGGAAAGATCATTCTGCGACCACTTAACTCACCGAGTTCTATGCCCAACGGAATATTCCTGCATGAATTCTGATAGTGCAGTTCTATAAATGGCGCCTCCAACAAAATATCCTCAACCCGTTCGCAAAACCGGGATACGGTTCTGCCCCGTATGATAGGAGGAATTTCATAATATCTTGTCATTTCTGCAATCGCGGCAACCCATCGAAAGAGCGAACCGAGATTAAAGTTTTTGCTATGGCCGCGGAGTATGGTCCGCAAGCGCCGGGGCAAATCTTCTCTGGCACAGTACGCATTAAATCCTATGTCGAATTTTTCCCCGTTCGCACGGACTGTATCCACTATATGTTCCGGAACGAGAATAGCCCCGCAAAAAGGAGGTCCGGTGAAAAACTTGGATCCGGTGATAATAACCATCATTTGATATTCCAGGTACTCAACAATATCTTCCCTGTCCAGCCTCATTTGGCATGCATCAACCACGATACAGACTTTAGATCCAAAAGTTCTTTTAAGCTCTACGAGAAGTTTTTTGGATGGGCCGGAGTAGCCCAGTTTTGAATGATTCATTGCGTGAACAACGACGAAGCTACCCGCTTCGACGTTCATGACGACCAGGTCCAGCACTTGGGCATCCAGGATTCTTGTTGGAATTGCATTTCCTGATTTGTCGCGTACCGATATATCTATTTGGCGTTTATGGCTGTTTCCGTCAGAAATGGGTTGGCCTTTCCGAACCGTGTCAGACAGCGCTGTATCGTCGGCAAAATGCCGCTCTTGCAATGCAAGCTTTACCCCGGAACCCGATTCTTCCACACCCACAATGAGAGTTGTTATGGGACTGTCAGAAATCAGCCGCGCAAGTCCCTGGACAATCAGAAAACTGTCGGTTCCAGAGGCGGTTATAACCACTTCGGCAAGGTTTGAGCCAATACCCAATTGAGCGCAAATTCCCTCGCGGACTTCTTGAGCCAAACCGGCCACAGCGGTCTGTGTCCCGCTTTCAATAGCTTTTAAAATAAATTGCTGCCGCCGTTTTTCCACCAGATCGTAAGCATATTTAGAAATTGAAGTTGCAGTGGAGGATGAAAATGTAATTGCTTCCGGACGCGGAAAGGGACGGCATCCGTAACCGTTCAATTGAGTGTTCTGGTCCACGACCAATCGATGATCACCGCCCAGGACTAGCACTCTTTCGACCGGTAGTGCCAATTGAAGAAGTTCGTCACAATGATCAATGCCTGGCATTGTAACTTGATGACGGATTGTCGGTCTGAGCGAGCGCAATACCGCAAGGGTTGATTCTGAATAATCTGCAACGTGCACAGAAATAGTTTCCCTTAACTTCTCCAAAAGAAAAACTTTTTCTATCCACTCAATTTTGTGATCCAGTGAATAATTTGGAAGGAATTTGCAACTAATGGCTGAAACAATTAGTGCAGCAATGTCACACAACCCCGGGTCAAGGCTGCCTGAGCGGTGCCACAAAAGCCACTCGGTAACATAGTGGTTGGCAAACTCGAAAATACCCTCAATTTTCGTTGCGGAAGAGTCAATAACAATATTGCCGTTTATATCGAATTCGAATGGCGGATTGCCTTCTCCGGAAACCAGTCCGTTATTTGGTCTTGGCTGCGAATTCATTGTACGTGGTTCCGCATAAAGGACTTTACAGACAGCGCTTCATCGCATTGGATAGCATTTCGCGGAAAGCTGCGAACACCTTGCCCATCTGGGACTGTTTATATGGAAAGATATCTACCGGATCAAGTGAATGAACAACCATATTGCTGTCCACCTCAAAAATAAGCAATCTACCGTCAACTGTTTCGCCGCAATCAATGCCGACATAGTCAAGCCCCATACACTCGTAGATGGCGCGAAAAGCTTCTTTGTGCCGGATAGCGAATTCCTCGTCAAAGCCGGCCATGAAATGTTCTTCTTCAGCACGTTTCTCGGCGCTTTCGGTCATACCTGCATTCAGGTAGTGAATCATCCAGTGGCTTGATATACCCATATGGCATACAAACGGACGACCTTCAATCAGGACGATCCGGTATTTACGGAACAGTCCGTCATTGCCGCGATAATCGACGAAACGGGAAATATAAAATTCATCCTGCGTGATTGTCGCCAAGTACCCGGCAATAGCCGCCGGATTGTCGAGTTTGTCCAGCCCCTTACCGGCATGCGAGTCAACCGGGCGAACAATAACAGGAAACTCCCCATCGGCAAGCACGGTAGTGATCGCCAACTGTTCCCGGCCAATTTGCTCCAGAGCCTGCCGATTTATGCGAGCCGTATCCGGCATGACTACTCCCGGCGCAGACTTCAGCAAAGCACAAGCACTATCGCGCGACAACAAGGCAATCCGGCCTGGCATATTGAGCACCGGGCGAGGCCAGGATATTAATGCGTTGTCGAGGGCATGCAGCAACGGAACATTTTCATCCGATTCGCCGACGGCGACAAACAGTACATCATGATCAGGCAGTGAACCGGGCAAGGAATGTTGTGGTGTCACATAGAGCAAATCGAGGGCGACATCGGAATTTTCCAGCAGCAACTCCAAAGGCGTATTTGCCATCAGATCTCCTGCCGACATGATGGCGAGAACACGGATAGCGTGCTGCCCGCTTGCTGTCGGCGGAGAATAGATTTGCTGAAGTTCCAGCGCCTGTGCTTGCATCGCCAAGGCAAGTTCCCTGTTCCCCCTGAGCAACAAAATCGTAAACAGATCCATGAAAGCATTGGCATCCACTTTGCCCGAGCCCTTTTCCGCGCGAGCTACCAACTGTGTGCCTAAAGGAGAGAGGTCAACGCCGGCAAAGATCAGTCTCATTATCTTCGCAAGACCCACAAGAGGTTGCTGCGCAGTGTTGTTCCCACTGCGCGGAGCCAAAGTTTCAGGATTCATTTTGGTTGTGCGGCAATAATATTTTTTCACCGAATGAAATTGTCGCCTTTAACAGGGCGTCAATGTCATTCGCGGTGGTACGATGATTAACAATGGCGGCCCGAATCGCGAACCGGCCATTGATGACAGTCGTTGATGGAACAGCGATTCCCGACTCTTGCAAGGCAACCACGATGTCGGCATTCACCCGGTCCGGATCTTTGCAACGGTAGCGATAACAGACGATGTTTAACGACACCGGTGCCAGCAGTTCCAATTCCGGCATCTCCTTAATACGTTGCTGCATATATCGTGCAAGCGCGCAGGTATGGGCTATTACTGCCCCCAGTTTTTCTGCACCGTAAACCTTGATGGTGAACCAGGTCTTCAACGCGCGGAAACCGCGCGATAAATCGGGGCCGAAATCGCAAGGCCACGGTGATCCGGCAGCCAGCCCGCGCGACTCCCGTTTCAGATAAGCGGCAGGCGAGGCGAAGGTACTATAGTGGAGCGCTCCGTCACGCACCAGGATAAATCCGGCGTCATAAGGTACCTGTGCCCATTTGTGGAAATCGAACGCGATGGAATCGGCACGCTCGATACCGGCCAGGCTCGGCGCTATTTCCGGCGCAAGCATGGCGAGTGCGCCGAAAGCCCCATCAACATGGAACCAAATCTTTTCTTTTTTGGCGATGTCGGCAAGGGCGGCGAGGTCATCTATGGCGCCGACATTGACCGAACCTGCCGTACCGGCAATGAAGAATGGCGTATATCCGGCATCCCGATCCGATGCGATAGCGCGTGCAAGTTCAGCAATATCCATCTGGTAGTGATCATTCATCGGGATCAGGCGTAGCGTGTCCAGCCCGAGACCGGATAAATCCATTGCTTGCGAGATGCAAACGTGAGCGCCCGCCGATGCATATGCTGAAAGCCGTTTGCCGGCGGCGGCGACCCCTTCATGGCGCACGCTGCTACCCAGTGTTGCCGTTCTTGCAACCAGAACGGCAATCATATTCGCCATGGATGTTCCTGTTACGAACAGGCCACTCGCGCTCTCCGGAAATCCAAATAGCTCACGCACCCACCGGAGCACCTGCCTTTCCACCTCAATCGGCATTTGGTCCCGTCCACCCAGGTTGGCATTCAGACCGGCAGCCAGCATTTCTGCCAACATGCCGACAGGCGTTCCGCCGCCATGTACCCAGCCCATGAAGCCCGGATGCGCATTGCCGGATGCAAATGGAAGAATGTCCCGCATGAATGTGTCGTGCACCGCCGCAAGATCGGATGCGCTCTGCGGCAAAGCTTCATGGAACGGGGTTCGCACCTCATTCGGGATGGGTTGCCAGACAGGGCGTTCGCGAATATGTTCCAGATAGTCCAGCATATCGTCCAGCATGCGGTGACCTTGTGCCCGCAGGCTTTGCCAGTCCTGCGGGTCGAGCGTGCCTGGTTCGGTTTGTTCTGATGAAGCCACTTGCATATTTTCCTTCATCCGGGAAAAAATATTATCTATTGCAGATAAAAAGGGGCGATCCCGTTATAACCAATATACCGGAAGCTACCGCTGACATGCTGTCGCCTGTACAATTTAACCTGATTTTGTACACTACACCTGCATATTCATGATGTCATTATAGGCGGTGATAACCTTGTTGCGCACTTGCACAGTAGTTTGAAATGCAATGTTAGCCTTTTGCATATCTATCATCACGTCGCTGAGGGTGACCTTATCGTCGCCCATTACAAAGGCTTGTTGCATTGATTCAGCATGGTTCTGCGCTTGCGCCACGCTATCCAGTGAAGACTTTAATACCGCTGCGAAATCCGTCGCGGAGCTTGCACCTGCCACATCTGTCGTTGTTTTTGGCGCCAATGCCGATACGCCACCTTGCGCAACGGCCATCGCCGAGCGCATTTGGGCCAGCAAACTGTCTATGCCGGAAACATTCATAATCCACCTCCATTTACGGAGATTGCACATTATCAGCCAGCAGCGCGGTACCAGTTCCGGAAAAGCCATGGAATTCCCCCGCTTTTCGCTGCACCACAGGTGACTTGTGCGGTGATAATGCGCAGTATGAATTAATGGATCAACAAACAGGAAACTGCGGCGGCTAAAATGGCAGAAGAAAACCCGACTCCTTCACTGGCACAGCCATCCCCATTGGCTCAAGCGCTGGGAGCGTTTAATCCCCGGCAAAACATCGGCTTGCTGGTTGCCGTGGCGGCCATTATTGCGCTGCTTGCAGGTATGTGGATATGGGGACAAACCCCGGAATACCGGGTGTTGTACAGCAACCTCTCCGATCGCGACGGCGGGGCCATTATCGACGCGCTACAACAGCAGAATGTCCCTTACAAGTTTTCAGAGGGTGGCGGTGCGTTGCTTGTTCCCGCCAATCAGGTACATGAAATGCGTCTGCGTCTTGCTTCGCAGGGCTTGCCCAAGGGTAGTCTGGTCGGGTTCGAATTAATGGAAAATCAGAAGTTCGGCACCAGCCAATTTCTCGAACAGGTCAATTATCAGCGGGCTCTCGAAGGAGAACTGGCCCGTTCGATGCAGACTTTGGCCGCAGTGCAAAGCGCACGGGTCCATCTGGCTTTGCCCAAGCCTTCGGTATTCGTCAAGGAGCAGCTCAAACCCAGTGCATCGGTAGTCCTCTCGCTGTTTCCGGGCCGGACACTGGATGCGGGACAAGTCAACGGTATCATTCACTTGGTGTCGAGCAGCGTGGCGGACATGCCTGCGAAGAATGTGACCGTTCTGGATCAGAGCGGTTCACTGTTAAGTCCCAATAAAGAAGGCTCCGATACCCCGCTGGATGCCACCCAGATCAAGTATGTGCGCCAGATCGAACAGGATTATATCAAGCGCATTGAAGCCATCGTCTCTCCGCTTGTCGGAGCCGAAAACGTGCATGCGCAAATTACCGCAGACATCGATTTCTCGCAGGCTGAACAAACAGCAGAAACTTTTAGCCCGAACCAACCGCCTAATGAGGCAGCGGTGCGTAGCCAGCAAACACTGGAATCGCGAAATGGCGGCGGACAAACCCCGGCCGGGGTGCCCGGCGCACTATCGAACCAACCCCCGGTTCCGGCTACTGCCCCCATTGTGAGCCCGGCCAGCGCGGTAACAGAAGCGGCTGGCGGTACCGGCACCAACTCACGGAAGGAGTCCACAACCAATTACGAAGTGGATCGCACTATCCGTTATACCAAGCTGCCGGTGGGCAATATCAAACGGCTGTCCGTGGCAGTGATCGTTAATAACCGCATGGTTACGGACAAAAATGGTAAAGCAACTTCCAAACCGCTTAGTGACGGTGAAAAAGAGCAGATTACCGCCCTGGTAAAGGAGGCGATGGGCTTCAACGCAAACCGTGGCGACTCGCTGAATGTGCTGAATAGTGAATTCAACGAGGAGAAAGAAACTCCGGCTGCAGAAGTTCCACTGTGGAAACAGCCGGAAATGATAGCGTTGGCGAAAGACGGGTTAAGGTATTTGATAATTGCCGGAATCGGATTGTACTTGTTGTTCGGCGTGATTCGCCCGGCTTTCAATAATATCGAAAAGGAACGCAAACAGGCCTTAGAGGAGAAGGCCCGGCAAGCAGAGGCACAGAAAACAGCAATGGAGCATCGCGCACCGCCGGATGGACAAGCCGCCTATGATAATAATCTTCAGTCGGTGAAAGAAATGGCGCAGAATGATCCCAAGGTGGTGGCAGCCGTAGTCAAGGAATGGGTGACCAAAGATGAGTGATGCAGGTGTCCAAAAAAGCGCGATCCTGCTTCTGACGCTGGGCGAAAATGCAGCGGCAGAGGTACTGAAATATCTTGAGCCTCGCGAAGTACAAAAAATAAGCACCGCCATGGTTGCGCTGAAAAACCTGACACGGGAACAGATATCCGAAGTATTTGAGGAGTTCTACAAGCTTGCGGCAGAAAAAACCACTATCGGAATGGACTCGAATGATTACATCCGGCGAATGTTGATACAGGCGTTGGGGGATGATAAAGCGGTAGGGTTGCTCGACCGGATTATGCAGGGCGACGATACCAGTGGCATTGAAAGTTTGAAATGGATGGATCCGGCTCAGGTTGCGGAACTGATAGGAGGTGAACACCCGCAGATCATTGCCACCATCCTGGTTCACCTTGAGCCGGAACTGGCTTCCAGCATACTGGGTTACTTTACCGAACGTACACGCAACGATGCACTGTTACGCATAGCTACGCTGGACAGCGTACAACCCACCGCACTGCGGGAATTGAATGACGTATTGACCGGGTTGTTGACTGGCGAGGGGGTTGGGAAGAAACATATCAAGGGCGGTGTACGCACTGCGGCCGAAATACTAAATTTCATGGGCAGCGTGCAGGAGGGTGCCGTTATTGAAACAGTGCGCGGTTATGATGCCGATCTGGCGCAACAAATTATCGATGAGATGTTTGTCTTTGACGACCTGATCGACGTGGATGACCGCGGTATCCAGCTCATCCTTCGTGAAGTTCAGTCCGAATCGCTGATCGTGGCACTCAAGGGCGCGAGCGAGGAGTTACGCGAAAAAATCTTCAAGAACATGTCGTCGCGCGCCGCTGAAATGCTGCGCGAAGACTTGGAAGCAAAAGGTCCTGTCAGGGTCAGCGAGGTCGAAGCAGAGCAGAAAGAAATTCTCAAGGTGGTGCGTCGCCTGTCTGACGAAGGGCAAATTGCATTAGGCGGCAAGGGGGACGAATCTTATGTCTGACATGCTTGCCAAAGAACGTCTCACCGCCTATCAGCGCTGGGAACTTCCCACTTTCGACATGCCGAAGGAGAATGTCGGACTGATTCCCGCCGTTACGCTTCCCACCGCTGCGGAGGTCGAACTTATCCACCGTCAGGCATACGAGGAAGGCTATGCCGAAGGCGCGCAAAAAGCGCGCGAAGAGGAACAGGCTGCGCGAATCGAAGCACAACGCCTGGAAGAAATAATAGGTGCGCTGGACAAAGAGTTACAGCAAGTGGATGAGCAGGTCGCCCAGAGTCTCCTCGATTTGTCCATGGAAATTGCCAAGCAAATGCTGCAACAAGCGCTTAAGGTCAAACCCGAACTGCTGCTCAACATCGTAAACGAGGCGATCCGTGAACTTCCGCATTTTAACCAACATGCCCATTTAATATTGAACCCGTCCGATGCAGAATTGGTGCGCAACAAAATGGGGGAACATCTCGACCATACCGGCTGGAAAATTTTTGAGGATGCGCATCTTGAACGCGGCGGATGCCGGGTTGAAACAGCTCATAGCCAGATTGACGGCAGCCTTGAGACACGCTGGAAGCGCGTAGTCTCATCTATTGGACAGGACAACTCATGGCTGGAACCCTAAAAATGCCAGACCCGATGGTGGCGTCCGCAAGCGAGCATGCCCGGCATTGGCAAGACTGCCTGCAAGACAACAGAGACTCCGTCTCTCAGGGTAAGTCACTGCTGGTCAGTGGTCGATTGACCCGCGTTACCGGATTGGTGATGGAAGCGGTTGGACTGAAAATGCCGGTTGGCAGCACATGTGTTGTAGAATTGCCCAATAGCAGGATCGAAGCCGAGGTAGTCGGTTTCTCCGGGGAAAAATTATTTCTTATGCCGGAAAATGACGTGCAAGGTCTGATGCCAGGCGCGCGCGTGGTACCCCAGGAAGCGGTAGGAATGCCTGCACTTGGCGGCAAAAACCGCACGCGGAAGCGGCGGGCTGCAGATCGGACACGCCACTTGCCGGTGGGCAATATGTTGCTGGGACGGGTGCTGGATGGCGCCGGACGCCCGCTGGATCAGCTCGGACCGTTACCTGAAGAAGAAAACGCACCGTTGCAAAGCCGTCCGATCAATCCACTGGATCGCGCACCGATCAAAGCCACCTTGGACGTTGGGGTACGTGCCATCAATAACTTGCTTACCGTGGGACGTGGCCAGCGCATGGGGCTGTTCTCAGGGAGTGGTGTGGGCAAAAGCGTGTTGCTCGGCATGATGGCACGTTATACCAGCGCCGATGTCGTTGTGGTTGGACTGATTGGGGAACGCGGCCGTGAAGTCAGGGAATTTATCACCGACATTCTGGGCCCGGTAGGAATGGCGCGCTCCGTGGTAGTCGCCGCACCCGCCGATACCAGTCCGCTAATGCGCATGCAAGGCGCTGCCTATGCCACTACCATAGCCGAATATTTCCGCGACCAAGGCAAAGATGTGTTGCTGATCATGGATTCGCTAACCCGTTATGCCATGGCGCAGCGCGAAATTGCTTTGGCAATTGGGGAACCGCCTGCAACCAAGGGTTATCCTCCCTCGGTGTTCGCCAAACTGCCGCAACTGGTGGAACGCGCCGGCAACGGCACAGAGGGCGGCGGTTCCATCACTGCGTTCTATACCGTCCTGACAGAAGGCGACGACTTGCAAGATCCCATTGCCGACAGCGCACGTGCCATTCTGGACGGTCATATTGTGTTGTCGCGACGTCTCGCCGAACAAGGGCATTATCCGGCCATCGATATTGAAACCTCGATCAGCCGCGCAATGAACCACCTGGTTTCCGAACAGCATTTCAGCTCGGTCAACAACTTTAAACACATGTATGCCCATTACCAGCGGAATCACGATTTGATCAGTGTAGGTGCATATGTCAGCGGCAGCGACCCGCTACTGGATCAGGGTATCGCGATGTACCCGCGTATGGAAAACTTCCTCAAACAGGGAATGTTCGAACGCGAAGACTACGCCAGTGGGGTTGCAGCATTTACCCATTTATTCGACAAATTGAATTAATAGCCAGATATTGATAACCGGATCATGCCCAAGAAGTTTTCCTTGCAACCACTGGTGCACCTGGCACAGCAGCAGAATGATGCCGCCACTAGGAATTTTGGTCAGCTCAACCAACAACAGCAGGCTGCACAGGCCAAGCTGGATACTTTGTTGCAATACCGCAAAGATTATCAGGGACGCCTTCAGAAAGCGGAGCAAAGCGGCATGAATCAATCGGAACTGCGCAACTTCCAGAATTTCATTCTTCGTCTGGACGAGGCCATCGCACAGCAACGCAACAAAAATGAACATGCCAAGAACCTGTTGCAAGTTGGTCGCAGCGAACTGCAAGATGCGCAACGAAAAATGAAATCCTTTGATACGTTAGCGCAACGCCATATCGACAACGAAAACAAACTGGCGGCCAAATCCGAACAGCGCCAGCAGGATGAACATACCGAGAGGATCTCTGCCATCAAAGCTGTAGTTTCACAAACCGAGAATTAACATTAGGAACCTGATCATGCAAAACTTGCCTATCACTGCTGTTCTGCCCGCAACATCAACTCAAGCACCCAGTCCAACCGACAACAACAGTGCCACGGAATCAACCGAGCCGTTCGGCAGCGTACTGGCCCGTCAGCGCTCCAATTCAAACTCACCCCAAGACAGCAAGAAAACGGACAGCAACCAGCCCGGAGCTTCTGCTGCCAGTGATACTTCCTCCACTGCCTCCGGAAATGAACCCACCGCCAACCAGCAGGCACAGGCTACGGATCCGTCCGGCACACTGGCAGGAAACATGCTCGCAGCGCTGTTCCCATCCTCCGCCACAGCGAACAACTCTGCAACCAAAGAAAAAAACAATTCTCAGGCCCCTTCCCCGGATGGCTTAAATGTTTTGCCAAGCGGCATGCTGGCAATGATGCTGCCCAACACTGCAATCAATCAAAAGAGTCTTCAGGAACCCATAGCGATCGGTGACAAGAATGTCCGTCCACAGCCAATTGCAATCACCGCGTTTGATGAAAAATTGCAATTCGCCGGGAATACAGCAATTTCGGGAGGATTACCGGGGGCATCGGCCATTGGCGTAAATACAAGCAAAGACAGCGCTTTCGCTGCCGTGCTGCAAACATTGGGAAAAGACGGCACGCAATCGGCCCAGCTTGACACCACCAACACACAAAACTCTGCGCAGTCGGTTGTATCTGCCGCAATTGACAGTCAATTGCAAAGTGGTATGGCACCAATCGCCGCCAGTCAAAACGGGGTAGGACAAATTGTACAAAATGTTATAAATACTCCCGTGGCGAACCAATCATGGGGCAATGAATTCAACCAGAAAATTACCTGGATGGCTTCACAACATGTTCAGACCGCTGAACTGCACCTGAATCCCCCGAATCTGGGGCCGCTGGATGTAGTGCTAAAAGTCAGCGGTGATCAAGCCACCGCGCTGTTCACTTCTCCCCATGCCGCTGTGCGTGACGCGGTGCAAAATGCGTTGCCCCAATTACGCGATATGTTGGCAGGTAACGGGATTACCCTGGGCAATGCCATGGTTAGCGACCAATCCCCAAGAGATCAGCAAGCCTGGCAGTCCAACCAGCAAAATGGAAATGGAAACACCACCATTAAAATAGATACTAACGTTGCTGCTGAAAGCATATTAACCGGCGCCACCGCTTCCATTGCGCGACGCCATCAGGGTATGGTGGATACGTTCGCGTGATTGGAAAATATTAAGGAATAAACCAAGCTGAGGGCAATTCTTCGCCTTATTCCGGTTATCATATCGATTGGATTTATTTAATAATCCAATTCAAGATGACCTCAACAAAGTTAAAGTTAAGGAACAGTAATGGCCAAATCCGCAAAACCGGCTCCAGCTGAAACTGAAGCTCCCCCAAAACCTAAAAGCAAAAAAATACTACTTGCTATTATAGCTGTGCTGCTTTTGGGTGCCGCCGGTGGCGCAGGCTGGTATTTCATGAAGGGTGGCAAGCACGCCGACGAGCCAAAAGTAGCTGTGGTGGAGCCGCCAACATTTTTGGTGCTGGATCCTTTCACAGTCAATTTGCAACACGAGGAAAGTGACCAGTATTTAAATATCGGCATCACGCTAAAGGTTGCCAGCATGGAATTGGCTGACAAAATCCGGCAAAGGCTCCCGGAAGTTCGTAGCCGCCTGCTTTTCCTGCTGTCAAGTAAACGCGCTTCGGAGTTAATGCCAGTCGAAGGCAAGAAAAAACTTGCCCAGGAAATTATTGTGGAAACCAATACCATACTCGGGTTGCGCAGCCCTCCCCAACAAACCATTGTGCATGAACGCAATGCCGCATCTAACACAGATGCCTCGTCCGGAGTGGAAACAGTAACAGTTGCCTCTTCCCCGGTGGAGGCTGCCCCGGTAGTGCACGGTGGCGAAGCTGATGCCGGTGTTCTGGACGTTTTGTTCACCAATTTCATTATCCAGTAATAGCGCCATGAGCAAAGATTTCCTCTCCCAGGACGAAGTCGACTCGCTACTCAAAGGAGTTACCGGCGAGGTCGACGAGCCGGATCAGGTTGCAGAACCTGAAGGCGGCATTCAACCGTACAATCTTGGCACGCAAGAACGTATCGTGCGTGGGCGCATGCCCACGATGGAGATCATCAATGCCCGTTTCGCCCGTTTGTTCAGAATTGCTTTCTTCAACCTGATTCGGCGTACCGCAGATATTTCAGTGGGTCAAATCCGCGTGCAGCAATACAGCGAATTTATCCGTAACCTGCCTGTGCCGGCCAACTTCAATGTGGTGCAACCCAAACCGCTGCGCGGTCACGCGTTGTTTATTTTTGACCCCAACCTGATTTTTCTGGTGGTTGACAATATGTTTGGCGGTGACGGGCGCTTTCATACACGCGTCGAAGGCCGCGAATTCACCCAGACCGAGCAGCGCATCATTCAGAAATTGCTGGCTGCGGTGTTTGAGTCCTATGGCAAGGCATGGGAATCAGTGTATCCACTTGAGTTCGAATTTGTGCGCTCGGAAATGAACTCCCAGTTTGCCAGCGTAACCACTCCCAATGAAGTTGTACTGGTTACAACTTTTGACATTGAATTCGGCGGTATCGGAGGTGCATTCCATGTGTTGATGCCCTACGCCATGATAGAACCCATACGCGAGCTGCTCTACAGTACTGTGCAAGGCGAACACATGGTGACTGACCAACGCTGGCAACGCACATTGTCCAAACAGGTCCAGTCGGCGGATGTTGAGTTGACTGCGATACTAGGACAGGCACGCATTACCCTGGATCAGGTGCTCAAAATGCATGGCGGCGATATCATTCAGCTGGACACTGAAGAAAATATCGTGGTGCAGGTCGATGGTGTGCCGGTAATGGAATGCAAGTATGGGGTATCCAATGGTCAATACGCCCTGAAGGTAGAGAAAATGTTGGCTGCAACAGTGAACGAATCAACCGATGGAGGCAAACATGCCTGATGAGAGTACAGAGATAAGTGCAGATGACTGGGGTGCCGCGATGGCGGAGCAAACTGCGGCATCAACAGCCACCGACGACTGGGGTGCGGCCATGGCGGAACAGACGGCAGCCACGCCACCTGCTTCATCCATCGCCCAACCACATGTATTCGAACAACTTGGCGCCGGGGCCGGGCAACGGGGTGCGGGGCACAATGATCTTGATATGATCATGGATATCCCCGTGCAACTAACGGTCGAACTTGGCCGAACTAAGATGCCGATCAAAAACCTGTTGCAACTGGCCCAAGGATCGGTGGTAGAACTTTCCGGGCTGGCCGGTGAACCTCTGGATGTATTAATCAACGGGTTCCTGATTGCGCAGGGCGAAGTGGTTGTGGTAAATGAAAAACTTGGCATCCGCGTCACCGATATCATCACACCGTCGGAACGCCTGCGCCGCCTAAGCCGCTAAAAATGAATCCCACCCCCAATAATTTCTTGAAACGCATCCGTTTTTGTTTCATCGCCGTTCTGTTTGTACCGCTGCTCTCGAAGGCGCAAACAGTACGTCCCACCTATACTCCACCACCGGATGCAGTATCCTCCGGCAGCATACTGCAAGTGATTTTTAGTTTACTGCTGGTATTGGCCGCGGTGGCACTGGTTGCATGGGTATTGAAACGCATCAATCTGCCGCAACATGGCGCTGGCAGCGTGCTCAGGGTGATTAGCGGTGTCGCAGTCGGTCAGCGCGAACGTATCGTTCTGGTTGAGGTCAAGGACACATGGCTGGTGGTGGGCGTTGCCCCGGGGCAGGTACGTACACTGCACAGCATGCCAAAAACCGAACTCCCAATTACGCCAACAGAATCTCCATCCGGCATGGATGGAAAATTTCAGGGATGGCTGAAGCAGGTGATGGAGAAGCGCAATGCGGGTTAGCAAACTGATATTGGCGCTCCTGCTGTGCGGCCTGATCCCGGCGGCAACCGCGGCAGATACCGGATTACTTGCAATTACCAGCACTGGTGCTTCCGGTGGTGGCCAGACCTATTCGCTCAGTCTGCAAACTTTGCTGCTGCTCACCTCGCTGAGCTTCTTGCCCGCCGTGCTGTTGATGATGACCGGCTTTACCCGGATCATTATTGTGCTGTCGTTGTTGCGCTCAGCCGTTGGCACACCATCTTCTCCGCCCAATCAGGTATTAATCGGGCTAGCGCTGTTCCTGACTTTTTTTGTAATGTCGCCCGTGCTGGACAAAATATACCAGGAGGCCTACCTGCCATACAGCGAGGATAAGATCACGCTACAACAGGCGTATGATAAAGGCAGTGTCCCGCTCAAGGCATTCATGCTGCGTCAGACTCGCGAAACCGATCTTGCCCTGTTTGTAAAAATTGCCAACAGTGAACCGCTGCAAAGTGCGGATCAGGTGCCGCTGAAAATACTGGTACCGGCTTACGTAACCAGTGAGCTGAAAACTGCTTTCCAGATCGGTTTCGTGGTATTTATCCCGTTTCTTATTATCGACATGGTGGTGGCCAGCGTACTGATGTCGATGGGTATGATGATGGTTTCTCCATCGGTGATTTCCTTGCCATTCAAGATTATGTTGTTCGTATTGGCAGATGGCTGGAACCTTCTCATTGGCTCGCTGGTGCAAAGTTTTTATACTTAACCATGACTCCCGAAAGCGTGATGACACTTGGCCGCCAGGCGCTGGAACTGACCCTGATGGTGTCGGCTCCCCCGTTGTTGGCAGCGTTGATCATCGGGCTTGTGGTCAGCATTTTCCAGGCCGCCACGCAGATTAATGAAATGACCTTGTCATTTATTCCAAAGCTGATAGGCATGTTCCTGGTGCTGATTATCACCGGTCCCTGGATGGTCACCATGATGGTGGATTACATACAACGTTTGTTCAACAGCATTCCCTGGCTGGTCGGCTAACCGGCATGGCAAATACCCTGCCATGATCGTTTCCCTGCACATGATCTTCAAGCCCGAACACACTTATGATAAGCGTTACTAGCGCCCAGCTATCCGCCTGGCTTGCCTTATTCATTTTTCCGTTCACACGCATTCTTGCCCTGATTGCCAGTTCCCCGGTGCTGGGCAACAAGCAAGTGCCGGCGAGGGTGAAGATCGGCTTGGCACTCATATTGACTGCAATTATCGCGCCTACCCTGGATACTCAACCCACTGTTGAGGTTGCCTCTGCCATCGGTTTTGTCGTGTTGCTGCAACAAATTCTGGCAGGTTTGGCAATCGGCTTTACTATGCTCCTGATATTCTCGGCCGTGGAAATGTGCGGCGAGCTTGCGGGGATGCAGATGGGGCTGGGCTTCGCCAGTTTCTATGATCCGGTGAATGCGTCCTACACACCGGTAGCAGGGCAATTTCTCAGCGTCATTGCCACGCTCGCTTTTCTCGGCATGGACGGGCACCTGTATATGCTGGAAGCGCTTGCCGACAGCTTTCACACCTTTCCAATCAGTACCTCAGTCCCCCATGCTGAAGCATTGCATACCCTGGCCGCATGGGGTGGCAGCATATTTGCAAACGCCCTCCAACTGTCAATGCCCGTGATCGGTGCCCTGCTGATTACCAACCTGGCACTCGCTATCCTGACACGTAGCGCGCCGCAACTTAATATCTTTCAGATCGGTTTCCCGATTACCCTAGCCATCGGCTTTGCGGCCTTATTACTGTCAATACCCTACTTCGCCCCTCTGCTGGATCAAATTACTCATACCGGCGCGGGCGTAGCGTTGCATGTCATGCAACAACTCGGCAAACCATAGACCCGGGTGAAATCCAGCTACCGGTTTATGCAACAAACCTGGGAGAACGGGAAAGTCACCCCCGTGCGCTTATGAACTACTGGAAACCGACAACAAATGGCTAAGGCAGATAGTTAAACATCGACAGGTTTTCCACTTGCACGAAAGATTTCTGTGCGGCGGTCAATATGGTTTGCTCCTGTGTCAAATTGGAGACTGCCGCGTTGTAATCCAAATCCTGCAAATTAGACAGAGTCTGTTTATACTGGAGACCCAGATTGTTTGCGTTTGTAGTCAATGCAGTCAATTGGTTCAGACGCGCACCTTGTGAGGCTTCCGCTGTCAGCACGCTATTCAAGGAATTATTCAGGCCCGCCATCGCATTGTTAATACCGGCAGTCAAAAGTGCGACACTGGCGGGATTGCTCGGGTTGGTGGGGGTGCTTAACGTTTTGATCAGATTTGAAACCGTAG
>CAIQPV010000611.1 GCA_903873725.1 uncultured Nitrosomonadales bacterium | reverse complement strand
CAGCAGAATCTCACCGGTGGCTCTTTGCTGTGGGTAAAGCTGGTACATACGGTTGAAGGTGCGCAGCAGGGTGGACTTGCCGCAGCCGGACGGGCCGATGAAAGCGGTCACCATTTTTTCCGGGATGGTGAGATTGATGTCCTTGAGGGCGCGGTCTTTGCCGTAATAGAAATTCAGGTCCCGAACGACCAGTTTTGGAGTGGTGGATATTTCAGAGCTCATCTGCCGGAGTCCTCAGTGGGTTGTTGCTTGTTGGCGAAACATCACGCGCGCCACAATGTTAAGGGAGAGCACGCTGAACGTGATAAGCAGCGCACCGGCCCAGGCAAGGTTGTGCCAATCATCATACGGGCTCATGGCGAACTGAAATATCACCACCGGCAAATTCGCCATCGGCTGGTTCATGTCGTTGCTCCAGAACTGGTTGTTCAGCGCGGTGAACAACAGCGGTGCCGTTTCGCCGCTGATGCGCGCAACCGCCAGCAGCACTCCGGTGAGAATGCCGGCGCGTGATGCGCGCAGGGTGACAAAACTGATGACTTTCCACTGTGGAGCTCCCAGCGCTGCCGCTGCTTCGCGCAGGGTATTCGGCACCAGACGCAGCATGTTTTCGGTGGTGCGGATGACGACCGGGATGACCAGAATCGATAAAGCCAAGGCACCGGCCCAGCCGGAAAAGTGGCCGATCTTGACGACATAGACTGCGTAGACAAACATGCCGATCACGATGGACGGCGCCGACAGCAACACGTCATTGATAAAACGGGTGACGGGTGCCAGCCAGCCGCGCTGGCCGAATTCGGCGAGGTAAGTGCCGGCCAGGATGCCGATGGGGGTGCCGATCAGGGTGCCGACCAGTGTCATCACCAAGCTGCCGGCGATGGCGTTAAGCAGGCCGCCGCTACTACCCGGGGGCGGGGTCATTTGCGTGAAGACTGCCGAGGTCAGCCCGGTCAGGCCATATTGCAGCAAGGTGAGCAAAATCCAGCATAGCCAGAACAAGCCGAACAGCATGGTCAGCACCGAGATGCCAAGTGCAATGGAATTAATCATGCGACGCCGCGCGTAGAGTGCCAGCATATCAGGCATTGCCCCCTTCACGTTGCGCCAGTTTGTACAACATGAAGCGCGCCACAGACAATACAACTAAAGTGATGAAAAACAGAATCAACCCTAACTCGATCAGCGACGAGGTATAAAGCTCGCCTACGGCCTCGGTGAACTCGTTCGCCAGCGCGGAGGAGATGCTGTTGCTGGGCATCAGCAGCGAAGCGCTGAGGTCATGCGAGTTGCCGATCACAAAAGTGACTGCCATGGTTTCGCCCAGTGCCCGCCCCAATCCCAGCATGATGCCGCCGACCACACCGATTTTGGTGTAGGGCAGTACCACATTCCACATGACTTCCCACGTGGTAGAACCCAGGCCGTAAGCTGATTCCTTGAGCATGGAGGGAACTACATCGAATACATCTCGCATCACTGCAGCAATGAATGGGATCACCATGATTGCCAGGATAATTCCGGCAGTGAGGAGGCCGATGCCCATCGGCGGACCCGAGAAGAATTGACCGATCAATGGCATTTTACCGAGATGATCATTGATCCACGGTTCGAAGTGATCGCCGAACAACGGCGCGAATACGAACAGCCCCCACATGCCGTAGATAATGCTGGGGATGCCGGCCAGCAATTCGATAGCGATACCGAGCGGGCGGCGCAGCCATTGGGGCGAAAGTTCGGTAAGAAAAATTGCGATCCCGAAGCTGACCGGGATGGCGATCAGTAGCGCGATGGCTGCGGTGGCCAGTGTGCCGACTATGGGTACCAGCGCGCCGAAATGATCGGTGACAGGATTCCATTCTGCGCTGCCGAGGAAGCCGAAGCCGAATGCCTTGATGGCGGGCATGCTGCCGACAACCAGCGAAACGATTATAGTGCCGAGTAGCGCGAGTACGCCGAATGCGCACAGGCGTGTGACATTGCGGAACAGGATATCCAGTGTGTTCTGGTGTTTGTGGTGTGCTTCCTGCAATGATGTGGACATATTAATTTTGGCGTCTCGGACAAACTACACACAAATTATGAGGGGGCTTCCGCCCCCTCAAATTATATCTTGGAAAGCTAATGTAGCGCCTTGCTTACCAGGAATTAATTCCGGGGCTACTTCCAGATAGCCTTGCCGGAAGCATCCTTGACTTGTTCTTTCCATGAAGCACGGATTAATTGAGTCAATTTGTCCGGCAAAGGAACGTAATCCAAGTCGGTGGCCAACTTGCCGCCGTTGACGAAGGCCCAGTCAAAAAACTTCAGCACTTCAAGGCCGGTTTCAGGCTTGTCCTGTGCTTTTTGCACCAGAATGAACGTAGCACCGGTAATGGGCCAGCTTTCCTTGCCGGGTTCATCTGTCAGGATTTCATAGAAACCATTTTTACTGTCCCAGTGTGCATAAGCAGCAGCAGCCTTGAAGCTGTCGTCATCCGGCTTTGGATATTGCCCTTCGTGGTTTTTCAGCAGGGTGTAGTCCATCTTGTTTTGCTTGGCGTAAGCGTATTCCACATAACCGATGGAACCCTTGATGCGTTGCACGTAAGAAGCCACGCCTTCGTTGCCTTTGCCGCCCGTACCTACCGGCCATTGTACTGCCTTGCCTTCGCCTACTTTTGCTTTCCATTCGGCGCTGACCTTGCTCAGGTAATTGGTGAAGATGAAAGTGGTGCCGGAACCGTCAGCACGGTGTACCACCGTGATAGCGTCATCGGGTAGCGTTAGCCCCTTATTGTCGGCAGCAATCTTTGGATCGTTCCATTTGGTGATTTTGCCCAGATAAATGTCAGCCAGCGTATCGCCAGTCAGTTTCAATTTGCCGGCTTCAAGACCGGGAATATTCACCACGGCTACTTCTCCACCCATTACTGCGGGAAATTGCGCTAAATTTTCTTTACTCAATTCATCAGCCGTCAGCGGGGCGTCGGTTGCGCCGAAATCCACAGTTTTGGCTTCAATTTGCTTGATGCCTCCACCGGAACCGATGGACTGATAGTTCAGGCCTACGTTGGTTTTAGCCTTGTAGGCTTCGGCCCATTTTGCGTAGACCGGGTAAGGAAAAGTGGCGCCCGCGCCGGTGATGTCCGTCGCGCATGCCGAGCCTGCAGCCAGCAACGAGGCAGACAGCCCGAGGCTACGCAAAAGTAAGTTCAGTTTGTTCATGGTCTCTCCAAAAATTTGGGGTTGCTACATTAAGAATTAGCCGTTTTTCAGCCAGTCGAATAATAGCCACACTCTGTTACATAATTATTACAATGGTGTCAGGGTTAGGCAGGGCAGGCTTCTTAATTTTATCCCTATGAACAATTTCCAGGCTGGTACTGTCGTAGATGGGTGGGGGCAGTCACTGAAAATGGTGCAGAGGCATATTTAATTTCCCCCGGAATATATGGTTAGCGTCAGAGATGTTGCGCATTCCGAGATTGACCGTTTCCGTTTTCACGGGTAGGATTGCCGCCTTTCGTTATCCATAAAGAATGTTTCGATGCTAAAACGCCGCAAACTTGTAGCCGGAAATTGGAAAATGTGCGGGGCATTGGCGCAGAACGAGGCACTGTTGAAGGCAGTTGCAGCGGGCATGGCGCAAATGCTTCGGGTGGACTGCGCAGTTTGCGTACCATTCCCTTATTTGGCGCAGACACAACAGTTGTTGCACGGCACAACAGTCAAGTGGGGAGCGCAGGATGTGCATCAACTGGATAAGGGAGCCTATACCGGTGAAGTGTCGGCTTCCATGCTATGTGATTTCGGTTGCCGCTATGTGATTGTGGGGCATTCCGAACGGCGCAGCCTGTATGGCGAGAGCAGTCAACTGGTAGCAGAGAAATTTGCCGCCGCGCAGAAGGCAGGCCTGTTGCCCATTCTGTGTATAGGTGAAACCCTGGCGCAACGCGAGAGCGGAGTGACTGAAACAGTGGTGGCGGAGCAGTTGGATGCAGTGATTGCGCTACTCGGGGTGCAGTCCTTGCGTAACGCGGTGGTGGCATACGAGCCTGTATGGGCGATAGGTACCGGCAAAACTGCCACACCGGAACAGGCACAGGCCGTGCATGCCTTTATTCGCCGGCGCATGGCCGGCCATGATGAACAGATTGCCGGAGGTTTGTGTATACTCTATGGCGGTAGCGTCAAGGCCTCAAATGCAGCAGAGTTGTTCGCCATGCCGGACATTGATGGCGGGCTGATCGGTGGTGCTTCCCTGGTTGCGGAAGAGTTTCTGGCAATTTGTAATGCCGGACAAAATTAATTCTATGATTCTGGAGTAGCGTGTGGAAACTTTGGTTTGGATTGTGCATGTAATAACTGCAATAGTATTATGCGGCTTGGTGCTGATGCAGCATGGCAAGGGGGCGGACATGGGGGCTTCATTTGGCTCCGGCTCTGCCGGTAGCCTGTTCGGTTCGAGCGGTTCCGCCAATTTTCTGAGCCGTAGCACGGCAGTTACCGCGACAATATTTTTTATTACCAGCATGTCGTTGACTTATATGTACGCCAACCCGTCACAGTCGCAAGGCGTGATGGATAGACAAAGTGTAGTTCAACCGGTTCAGGTTACTCCCGCACCAGCGAGTACCGATGCGAACGACTCGAAGTCGAAGGAAATTCCGAAGTAATTTTGCAGTAAAGTTGCGGTTGTGGTGGAATTGGTAGACACGCAAGCTTGAGGTGCTTGTGCTCGCAAGAGCGTGGGAGTTCGAGTCTCCCCATCCGCACCATTTTATAGTTTCATACGATTGCATCAGATTCCGGTAAGAATCGTAAAAATCATATAAATACTGATAGTTAATCAACTGATCGTATCGGTTTTCATCGGGTTTCAAACTTTACATTTCAAGTATTTTGTAGCCTGGTTGGTAACACGGGGTGTCTTGTTACCAAAAAATACCAAAGCATGTACGCCCCCTTCTGTTATCCGCATTAAGAATGTCAAGCCTTCGGGCAGGCCGTGAGCAGTATTGCTGAATGGATACTGGCTTGCACGTCCTGATTCTGCAAAATGGTAAACACCGCCGCTGGAATTTCAGATTGTTTTTCGCCGATTGAATTTTTTAGGACAAAGTTCATCGAATGATTAAAATGAGGAACCTGCTATCTGCGGTGTAGAAATGTCCGTTGAGACCGAACTGAAGTTGCGTATTGCACCTGAGCATTTGAACCGGCTCAAGCGTCATCCCTTGCTCCGAAAGCTTTCCATTGCACCCGCCACCACAAGCAAGGTGTACAGCGTTTACTACGACACTCCCAAACTTGACTTGCATCGGCATGGGATGGCATTGCGCTTGCGCCGTATCGGCAAGCTATGGCTGCAAACCCTGAAAGGTGGAGGGGTGGTACAGGCCGGACTGCATCAGCGCAACGAATGGGAAATGCCGGTAGCAGGAGAGGCGCTTGACTTCGAGGCGCTAAAGAAGTGTGATGAAAAGCACTTGCTGCGCGCGTTGCGCAGAAAAATTCGACCCTTATTTGTAACGGACTTTTTCCGCAACACTCGCATCGCAGCTTTCGAGGGAGCGGAAATCGAACTCAGTCTGGACAGCGGCGAGATTAGAACGGGTGGGGGCAATCGTCCGATCTCCGAATTGGAACTCGAACTCAAATCAGGCGAGCCGCTGCAATTGTTCAGGCTCGCATTACTGTTGCTCGATATTGTGCCGCTGGAAGTGGAACACACCAGTAAGGCGGAATATGGCTATCGGTTGTTCACACACGAGCAGCAGACGGTTACCAAGATAGCCATGCCGGACTTGGCGAAGTGCCCTGACATACCATGCGCCCTGCAGGCTGTGATCGGGTCATGCTTGCTCCATCTTCATGCCAATGTTCCGGGAACGGTACAGCGGCTGGACGAAGAATACCTGCACCAGGTGCGCGTGGCCTTGCGCCGCCTGCGCGTGGTTTTATCCATGGCAGAAACCTTTCATGCCGACGGCGAACTGGGCAAGTTACACGATTATGTGGCGGAGCTTTGCGTGGAGTTTGGCCGTCTGCGCGAATGGGATGTGTTCGTAACACAAATCCTGTTGCCTATCCGCTCGCGCCTGTCAGAAAAGGACGGGCTACGGTTATTGCATGCCAGTGAAGAACTGCGCGGGCAACACCATACTGCAGTAGAGAACAAGCTGCAATCCCAGGGTTATCAGCGCTTTTTGCTTCATTTTGGTGCATGGATGCTAGGAGATTATTGGTGTAAACCGGTTGCGGGCGGATTAACCCTGCCGCACTTTGCTGCGCAAATTCTTGAAAAACGTAACCGGCAGTTAGGCAAACGCGCCAGGCACCTGTCTTCTGCGACCCCTGATCAGTTGCACATGCTGCGCATTGCATGCAAGAAGCTGAGATACAGCGCGGAAATGTTCGCTTCGTTATTTGACTCGAACAAGGCCAAACACTTCCTGTCGACACTGGCAACATTACAGGAAACCTTGGGGATTTTGAACGACATTGAGATTTCGCACCGCCTGCTGGATGAACTGGATGCGGGAGCGCAATATAAATCCACCATCCTGATTCGCGGTGTTATAGAGCGTGCCTATCAGGAACAGAAGGTCAAGTTAAATGGGCAGTGGGAGTTGTTTTCCAAACTGAAAGTATTTTGGCCGCTTTGATATATCGACATTTTTGTCCATAGTGTTAAAACAATAGTTAAGCCAGGAGAAAAATAGCACGTATTCCCGGGCGGCGAGAGAGCTGCGCCGAAGGATTGGGCTAACTGCCACTATTAAGGTGATTTGAAAGCTGTCGCGGATATATAGTTGTGGTCAAGTGGGGCGTGGTTTAGAATGCGCGCTCTGAAATCAAGCCATGGTTCCAACACGTGTCATCCGAAGCGCTAGTCGAAATCCGCGATGTCAATTTTGCCTATGACAAACGCGCCATCCTGAAAGGCATCAACATGACCTTCCCCAAAGGCAAGTTGATTGCCGTCATGGGGCTGAGCGGTTGCGGCAAGACCACCATATTGAGGCACATCGGCGGAGTGCTCAAACCGACCAAGGGGTATGTGAAGGTGGACGGTCAGGTTATCCACGATCTGGATCAGGAAGGCTTGTACCGGATGCGCCGCAAGATGGGGATGCTGTTCCAGTTTGGAGCCTTGTTTACCGACATGACTGTGTTTGACAACGTTGCTTTTCAGATGCGCGAGCACACCGACCTGCCGGAGGAGATCATCCGTGACCTGGTGATGATGAAGCTGCATGCGGTGGGGCTGTATGGAACACAGGACTTGATGCCTGCCGAGCTTTCCGGTGGCATGGCGCGGCGCATTGCCCTGGCACGCACCATTGCGCTGGACCCGATGCTGATCATGTACGATGAGCCGTTCGCCGGACTGGATCCGATTTCACTGACGGTGGTGGGCGAGTTGATTCGCCGCCTGAATGATGCACTCGGCGCGACTTCAATCGTGGTGACCCATGACGTGCAGGAATCACTGAAAATTGTGGATTATGTTTATTTTGTTTCGGATGGCGCGATCATCGCCGAAGGCTCTGCGGACGAAATCCGCAATTCCGGTGAGTCATTTGTACGCCAGTTTGTGCATGGCGAGATGGATGGGCCGATTCCTTTCCATTATCCCGGTGGCAATTTCAACAAGGATTTGGGAGTGCGTGTCTGATGGCTATAGTCAGCAGCTTGCGAAGCATCGGGTCGCGTGTAATCAATGCCGTGTGGCGTATCGGTTACGCCTCGCGCTTTTTTATGATGACCCTGCTTTACTCCGGACTCAGCTTTCGCCGCTTCCGCCTGACGGTGAGGGAAATTTTCTTTTCCGGCGTAATGTCGCTGATTATTATCCTGGTGGCGGGGATGTTTGTGGGTATGGTACTGGGTTTGCAGGGGTACGAAACACTGAAGCGTTACGGTTCTGAATCGGCGCTGGGTTCGCTGGTGGCACTGAGTCTGGTGCGCGAGTTGGGGCCGGTACTGGCCGCATTGCTGTTCGCCAGTCGCGCAGGTTCGGCAATGACAGCAGAAATCGGCTTGATGAAGGCCACCGAACAGATTTCCGCGATGGAAATGATGGCGGTTAATCCAATCGCCCGCGTGGTGGCTCCGCGTTTCTGGGCAGGAGTAATTTCCATGCCGTTATTGGCCGCGATGTTTTCCGCGATGGGCGTGTTTGGCGGCTATGTGGTGGGGGTAGTGCTGATCGGTGTGGACGAGGGATCATTCTGGTCGCAGATGCAGGGAGCTGTCGATTTCCGCCATGACGTGCTGAACGGTGTTATCAAGAGTTTTGTGTTCGGTGTGGCAGTGACGGTGATCTCCTTGTTCGAGGGCTATGATGCACCACCTACTGCGGAAGGCGTTTCGGGGGCAACCACGCGCACCGTGGTGCAATCGTCGCTGGCCATCCTGATGCTGGATTTCATGTTGACTGCTTTCATGTTTGGAGAGTAATTATGGAGCGTACTACGTTGGATTTATGGGTAGGTATGTTTGTCGTGGGGGGGCTCGCGGCGCTGGTTATACTGGCGTTCAAGGTGGGTAACCTGAGCACTTACAACGTATCTCAAAGCTATCAGTTGCAGGCGAATTTCTCCAACATCGGTGGCCTCAAGGCACAAGCCTCGATCAAGAGTGCCGGTGTGCTGGTCGGGCGGGTAACGGGAATTTCTCTGGATACCAAGCAATATGAGGCCCGGGTGGTAATGAGCATAGACAGCCGCTACCAGTTTCCCAAAGACACGATCGGCAAGATACTGACTTCAGGCTTGCTGGGCGAGCAATACATCGGCTTGGACCCGGGGGGGGATACAGTCATGCTGAAAGGCGGCGATGAAATCAAGCAGACACAGTCTGCCGTGGTATTGGAAGATATGATCGGGAAATTTTTGTATAACAAGGCTGAGGGCGGCAAGTAGTAAATGGAAGGATTGATGATGAAGAAAATTATTGCGCTGTGTGCTGGGGTGTCATTGATTTTTGTATCTGTGGGCGCGCGTGCGGAAGTGACGGCTCCGGATGTGCTGATCAAGAACACTGCACAGGAAGTGCTCACTATAGTTAAGCAGGATAAGGATATCAGGGCGGGCGACAAGAAAAAAATTCTTGCGCTGGTGGATGCCAAGGTGCTTCCTAATTTCGATTTCGAACGCATGACGAGACTGGCAGTTGGCAAGGGATGGCGCAGTGCCACACCGGAACAGAAAAAGTTACTGGTGACGGAATTTCGCAATCTGCTGGTGCGCACGTATGCCAATGCTTTCACGAGCTACCAGGACCAGACTCTGGAAGTCAAACCGTTAACCATTCCTGCAGGTGCAGATGAGGTAACAGTCAAGTCGAACATCATCAAACCGGGTGCGCAACCTGTTGCAGTGGATTATGAAATGGAAAAAACTGCCGACGGTTGGAAGGCTTTTGATCTGACCATTGAAGGGGCGAGTTTGGTCACTACTTACCGTGGCACATTCTCTGAACAGGTTCAGCAGTCGGGGATTGACGGGCTGATCAAGATGCTGGTGGATAAAAATGCCGCCAACAATGCAATACACAAGGCTGAAGCAAAATGATTACCCGGCAGGGCGACTGCTTGCAGGTTTCGGGTCGCCTGACCATGGAAACAGTTTCTGCCTTGTTTAATACCGGTCTGCAACCTGAAAATGGGGGAGACTTGGTGATTGACCTTGCGCAGGTCGAGGCAGTGGACTCCGCCGCAGTCAGTTTGCTATTGTCGTGGTTGCGCCGTGCTCAAAGCAACCAAGTGGCAATTTCCTTTGCCAATGTTCCGGACAATCTGTTGAGTCTTGCACGTTTGTATGGCGTTGCGGGGATGCTGCCGCTCAATCAGGAACCAGGAATCAGTAAAATCGGTGACTGAATGTTTAACTGGCATCTGATCCCTGATTCCTGCCCCTATGTTCCCCGCCGTTGATGCCCGTCAGGTGCACAAGCACTTTGGTTCCCTTCATGCTTTGGATGGTGTCGACCTGCGTATCGAACAGGGCGAATTCTTCGGCTTGCTTGGCCCCAACGGCGCGGGGAAAACGACACTTATTAATTTGCTGGCCGGGCTGGCGTTGCCGGATGGCGGGCAGATTTTCGTTCTGGGGCACGATGTAGTCAAACAATACCGTGAAAGCCGCCGCTTGCTGGGAGTGGTGCCGCAGGAACTGGTGTTCGATCCTTTCTTTACAGTGCGCGAAACCTTGCGCCTGCAATCCGGTTACTTCGGATTGCGTCACAACGATGCCTGGATCGACGAGGTGATGCATCATCTGGATTTGACCGACAAGGCCGATACCAACATGCGCCGTCTGTCCGGCGGCATGAAGCGTCGTGTGCTGGTGGCGCAGGCTTTGGTGCACAAGCCCCCGGTGATCGTGCTGGACGAACCCACCGCCGGGGTGGACGTGGAACTGCGGCAGACCATGTGGCATTTCATCCAGCAACTCAACCGCGACGGGCATACTGTGTTGTTGACTACACATTATCTGGAAGAAGCGGAGGCGCTGTGCGGTCGTATCGCCATGCTAAAGCGTGGTCGGGTGGTCGCCTTGGATAGCACAAGGAATTTGCTCAGCAGCATAGCCGGATGCCGGGTGCGCCTGAAACTGGCGGGAATCTTGCCCGCTGCTTTACAGTCGCAGGTTGTCGAAAAAACAGGAGAAAATTATCTTCTGGCGTTATCGACCTATCAGGCATTGGAGAGGGTGCTGGCGGAACTGCGGCTGGCCGGGGTAACGGTGCAGGAAATGGCGTTGCAACAGCCGGATCTTGAAGATGTGTTTATAAGTGTGATGGGGCGGTAATGCTGAGTTTCTATACCTTGTTTTATAAAGAAGTGCTCCGCGTACAGAAAGTGGCTTTTCAGACCCTGCTTGCACCTATTCTCACCGCGCTGCTGTATTTGCTGATTTTCTCGCATGTGCTGGAACAGCATGTCGAAGTGTATCCTGGGGTGCGTTATACCGCCTTTCTGATTCCCGGTCTGGTGATGATGTCGGTATTGCAGAACGCTTTTGCCAACAGCTCGTCCAGCCTGATTCAATCCAAGATCACCGGAAACATCGTATTCGTGCTGCTTGCGCCGATTGCCTACGGAGAGTTCTTCGCTGCCTATGTACTGGCCTCGGTAGTGCGTGGGCTGGCGGTGGGACTGGGGGTTTATCTGTCCGCCTTGTGGTTTTCGCAACCGCCCATGCAATATCCGCTGTGGATAGTGTCGTTCGCCTTGTTGGGCAGCGCATTTCTGGGGGCTATGGGAGTGGTGGCCGGAATCTGGGCAGAAAAATTCGATCAGCTTGCAGGCTTCCAGAATTTCATCATCATGCCGCTGACTTTTCTGTCGGGAGTGTTTTATTCCATCCACTCACTGCCGACTTTCTGGCAAAGTCTGTCGCGTTTCAACCCGTTTTTTTATATGATAGACGGCTTTCGTTACGGATTTTTCGGAACCTCCGACATCTCGCCCTGGTTCAGTGTGGCAGTAGTGGGAGGGTGTTTGCTGGCCATGACGGGGATTACCCTGGTGATGTTGCGGTCGGGTTATAAATTACGCGGATAAAATTATGGTCACTCCTGAAAGTATTCAAGAAAGTATAGGGCACGGCATGGATACACTGTATCTCAGCGTGACTGGAGACGGTCAGCACTTTGAGGCTGTGGTAGTGAGCGAGGAATTCGCGGGAAAAAGCCGCGTGCAGCGCCACCAGCGTGTTTATCAGGCATTGGGCGACAGGATGCGTGAAGAAGTTCATGCTTTGTCGATGAAAACTTTTACGCCACTAGAGTGGAAAGATAAGTAGGGTGGGCATGTTTTTATGCCCACGCGGTTATGAATCAGCTTAGGCATAAAAACATGCCCACCACTCGACTACATTTAAATTTATGCAAAAACTAGCCATACAAGGCGGAACCCCATTACGCGGAGAAGTGCGCATTTCTGGAGCTAAGAATGCGGCATTGCCCATCATGTGCGCAGGTTTGTTAACTTCCGATGAACTGCATCTGGACAATATGCCGGATTTGCATGATGTCGCCACCATGCGCAAACTGCTGGTGCAGATGGGTGTCGCGGCTGCCGTGGAACAGGGGGCTGTAACATTGTGCGGTGCAAAGGTGGACAAGCTGGAAGCGCCTTACGACATGGTGAAGACCATGCGCGCGGCGGTGCTGGTGCTGGGGCCACTGGTGGCGCGCTTCGGCGAAGCGCGCGTATCGCTGCCCGGCGGCTGTGCCATCGGCTCACGTCCGGTGGACCTGCACATCAAGGGCTTGCAGGCGATGGGTGCAGAGATACATATCGAGCACGGCTACATCCATGCGCAAGCAAAACGGTTAAAAGGCGCACGTATTTTCTTCGATATCGTCAGCGTCACCGGCACAGAAAACTTGATGATGGCTGCGGCACTTGCCGACGGTGTAACAGTGCTGGAAAACGCCGCGCGGGAACCGGAAGTAGTGGATCTGGCAAATTGTTTACGCTCGATGGGCGCAAAAATTTCCGGTGACGGCACTGATGCCATTACTGTTACCGGCGTGGAAAAGCTGCATGGCGCATCGCACCGCATCATGCCGGATCGCATCGAGAGTGGCACCTTTCTGGTTGCGGCGGCTGCCACTGGTGGCAGTATCACTCTGACAGATACGCGCGCCGACATCCTCGATACCGTGCTGGAAAAATTGACCGAGGCCGGAGCGAAAATTCACGCCGAGGGCGACCGCATCCATCTGGAAATGAACGGACGTCCCCGGCCGGTCAACTTGCGCACCGCGCCGTATCCGGCTTTCCCAACCGACATGCAGGCACAATTCATGGCGCTCAACGCAGTGGCGCAAGGCAGCGCAATGGTGGTGGAAACCATCTTCGAAAACCGCTTCATGCATGTGCAGGAATTGCGACGCCTCGGCGCGCAGATAGACATTGAAGGCAATACTTGCATGGTGCGTGGCGTGGGTCATCTGGAAGGTGCCGCCGTGATGGCAACCGACCTGCGGGCTTCCGCTTGTCTGGTGATTGCCGGGCTGGTGGCGCAAGGCGAAACCGTGATAGACCGCATCTACCATCTGGATCGCGGGTATGAACACATCGAGGCCAAACTTTCGCAGTTGGGTGCTAATATTCGTCGGATTAAATAAACGCCCTCTCCCGGCATTGGCATGCCACCCTCTCCCGCTTGCGGGAGAGGGGCTTGGGGGAGAGGGTAGTTGTGAAAGATATAAATAATGATCACCATCGCCCTATCCAAAGGTCGCATCTTCGAGGAAACTGTTCCGCTGCTGGCAGCGGCAGGCATCACGCCGCTGGAAGACCCGGAGTCTTCGCGCAAGCTGATTTTACCGACCAACCGGGCTGATGTGAGACTCATTATTGTGCGAGCTTCCGACGTGCCGACTTATGTGCAATACGGCGCGGCTGACCTCGGTGTGGCGGGCAAGGATGTGTTGAATGAACATGGCGGCACCGGCTTGTACCAGCCGCTGGATTTGAAAATTGCATGTTGCAGAATGATGGTGGCGGTGCGCAATGATTTTGATTATGACTCTGCCGTGCGCCAGGGTGCCCGCCTGCGTGTGGCAACCAAGTATGTGCAAACTGCTCGTGAGCACTTTGCCGCGAAGGGTGTGCATGTGGATTTGATCAAGTTGTATGGCTCAATGGAATTGGCTCCCCTGGTCGGGCTGTCTGACGCGATTGTTGATCTGGTCAGCAGCGGCAATACATTGAAGGCGAATAACCTCAAAGCGGTGGAAGAAGTCGGGCAGATTTCCTCGCGTCTGGTGGTGAACCAGGCGGCGCTGAAATTGAAGCGCGAAGCGATCCAGCCGATGCTGGATGCGTTTGCTCAAGCAGTGCACAAATAAAAACCGAATCGTCATTCCGGCGTAGGCAGGAATCCAGTTGATTAAATGAATTACGCGTAGCGTAAACATCATAGGACTTGTCCGCTGTGCGGGGTTTTTTTAATTGCTGGATTCCGGCCTACGCCGGAATGACGCGCTTGGAGGATGGAATAGAATGAATATCAAACGACTCTCAACCAAACAAGCCGATTTCGACACACAGCTAAACCAGTTGCTGGCATTCGAGGAAACTGCCGACGAAAAATTGGAAGCGACCGTCGCTTCCATCCTCGCCGATGTGAAACGGCGCGGCGATACGGCCTTGCTCGAATATACGCAACGTTTTGACCGACTCAGTGTCAGTAGCACGGCGGCGCTGGAACTGCCGCAAGCCGAACTGCGCGCTGCATTCGAGGGCTTGCCTGCCGCGCAACGCACGGCATTGGAACAAGCCGCGCAGCGTGTCACCGCTTACCACCGGAAACAATTGCAAAGCTCATGGAACTACACCGAGGCCGATGGCACACTGCTTGGTCAGCAGGTCACGCCGCTGGATCGCGTTGGCCTGTATGTGCCGGGCGGCAAGGCGGCTTATCCTTCGTCCGTGCTGATGAATGCGCTGCCCGCAAAAGTGGCGGGAGTGGGCGAACTGATCATGGTGGTGCCGACGCCGGACGGCGTGAAAAATCAATTGGTGCTGGCGGCGGCGCATCTCTCCGGCGTGGATCGAGTGTTTACTGTTGGCGGCGCGCAAGCTGTGGCAGCATTGGCTTACGGCACGGCAACCGTTCCAAAAGTTGATAAAATTGTGGGTCCCGGCAATGCCTATGTTGCATCGGCAAAGCGCCGCGTGTTCGGCGTGTGCGGCATAGATATGATCGCCGGGCCGTCGGAAATTCTGGTGATCTGCGACGGGCAAACCAACCCCGACTGGATCGCGATGGACTTGTTCTCGCAGGCAGAGCATGATGAACTGGCACAAGCCATCTTGCTGACGCCGGATGCTGATTTTATTGCAGCGGTGGCGCAAAGCGCCGACCATTTGCTGGAACAGATGCCGCGCCGCGAGATTATCCAGACCGCGCTGGAAAATCGCGGCGCATTGATCCTTGTCGCCGATCTGGACGAAGCGTGTGTTATCGGCAACCGTATCGCGCCGGAACATCTCGAATTATCGGTAGAGCATCCTCAAGACTGGCTGCCGAAGCTGAAACATGCCGGGGCGATTTTCATGGGCCGTTATACTTCCGAAGCGCTCGGTGACTATTGTGCCGGGCCGAATCACGTCCTGCCCACCTCCGGCACCGCACGTTTCTCCTCTCCGTTGGGTGTGTACGATTTTCAGAAGCGCAGCAGCCTGATCCAGGTATCCGCAAAAGGCGCGCAGACGCTGGGCGCGATAGCGGCAGAACTGGCATTTGGCGAAGGCTTGCACGCGCACGCGCAATCGGCGTTGTACAGGAAAGGGTAACCATGACCAAAAAAATCGTTGTTCGCACTGACGATGTCGCTAGGTTTTTTGAGCGCGCAAAAAATGCCGCACAACGTGCTGGTCAAGGTGGCGAATTTGATGGCAAGGTGACGCTATCGTTTGAAGACCCGCAGAAGATGTTCACGGTACTTTCAGTGTCGCGCCGTCGCCTGATGCAAGAAATAATGCAGGAACCCAAGACCATCAATGAATTGTCCGGGCGGCTGCATCGTGATCGTTCGGCCATTACAAAAGATGTGGGCTTGCTGGAACGGATGGGGCTGATCATTTCCCAGCGTCAGCCCAACCCCGGTCACGGCGTCCAGAAACTCGTCAAGGCCGTGGCTGCCAAAATTGAGATGGTAGCCACGCTGGGATAATCGTAACCATGAGTTGCACACGAGCATCAATGTCAATGCTGCAACTTGTTGGAATGTTAGACCTCGTTGTCTTTCGTATCATTAGGAGATTGAATTCATGAGAGCTACGTTGGAGGACATTATTAGTCGCTTAAGACATGGCGATTACAAGAATGAAGAGCACGTGCGATTGGCTATCATTTGTCGGATCCTCGCAAAGCTTGGATGGGATATTTGGAATCCTATTGAGGTGAATGCAGAATTTCCGGCAATACGTAGTGAGGATACATCGCGTGTAGATGTTGCTCTTTTTATGCCGCCACAATGGCTCCGTCCTGCTGTGTTCTTTGAAGTTAAGGCTGTTGGAAAGCTTATGGGGTCTATTGAAGCCGCTGAACGACAATTACGAGACTACAATCGGAATAACCAAGCTGAATTATCAGTGCTAACTGACGGCAGAATCTGGCGGTTTTATTTGGCCAGCGCATCTGGAGAGTTTTCCCAGAAATGCTTTGAAAAATTCGATATTCTGGACGAAAAAAGTGCTCTCGACGACATCGAACTTGCTCTTGATGCATTTCTATCAAAAGATGCTCTACAGATGGGAATGGCTGTAGATGAGGCACGCTCCTATCTTAGGCGCACTGATGCACAAAGGATCATGTTTGACGTGCTTCCACTATCTCAGCGTGATGCCGTGGAAAATCCATCTTTAAGTTTGGTCGAGTGTTTTATCAATCGATGTACTGAACGAGGTGTCGAGTGTTCGAAAGAAGATGGAATAAATTTCGTACGTAGCTCACACAATCGGCCAAGCCCCATATCTCCTCCTCAGTCTCACGCTACTCAGCTATCGAATACGTTGCCTATTTATTCCGAGACTCAAAAAGGAAACTCTCAGATTGAGCGCACTTCAACGGAAGTTTTATTAATGCAAGGACGCCGTGGCACAAAAGCTTCAGGAAAGAATTTGCCTAGTGGTAAATTTGTAGTGTTTTGTAACTCTATTGCAGCCGATGCAAGCCCAGGCTTTATCAAGGATGAACGCGGATACTACCCCCAATATCGTGATCTCGTAAATAGCAAAATTTTGATCCCTGAAGAAACCAACAACGGTATTCGTGTTTATAGGTTAACTCGTGATTATGAATTTTCTTCAAGTTCAGCTGCCGCAAGCGTTTTTCTTGGGAACATCTGCAAGTGGCCCCAGAGAATGGAAGAAAGAATGAATAATTGGTTAATTGAAGTGTTCGTCAAACTCGCATAAGGCGAAGCCTGTGGGCGCAATAATCATCGGGCATTGCGCCGTATGTTACGTGGCATCCGGTGCAATGAGCTACGCTTATTGCACCCTACATGGACTCTTTGCATACCACTGCTTTCCCTACATCCGCCACCGAGTAGCACAGGCTGGTCAGGGAATTCTGACGACAACACACCGCGCAGCAGTTTGTTGCGGCGTAGGCTAACTTTTAAGTTATGCCGAAGCCAAAATGTTTGAGTACGTGGCCGCATAGCGGATCGTGCTAGTTTATGAGGAAGCCTGACCAGCCGAGCAACGCAGGGAACCTCGAAGAGGAGGCTGATTGGGGGCCTTCTTTGGATTACCTTTCTTGGCAAGACAAGAAAAGTAATTAGCTGCCGGGCTGTTCCCTGCGACCTTGGTTTGCTTTATTTTTGCGCAGCACAAAGTAAATTACCCTAAAAAATCTCCCTCAATGGCTCACTTCTTGCTCCAAATCTGCATTTTCCCTTTGACAGGATAGCCAAGAACATGGATAATCGCGGGTTCAGTTTGGAGGGGTGGCCGAGCGGTTAAAGGCAGCAGACTGTAAATCTGCCCTCTTATGAGTACGAAGGTTCGAACCCTTCCCCCTCCACCAAAAAGAATTTGTTAGGCATTGGATTTTGTGATTTTGCTGGTTGCTTGAGTGGGCCGGTGTAGTGATTGTGTGCTTGGCTGCTGTCGTTTTAGCGGCAAAGCTGTGCGGGTGTAGCTCAATGGTAGAGCAGAAGTTTTCCAAACTTACGACGACGGTTCGATCCCGTTCACCCGCTCCAGTTTGAGTTGGCCCAAGTGGCTCAGTGGCAGAGCACTCCCTTGGTAAGGGAGAGGTCGCGGGTCCGATTCCCGCCTTGGGCACCAAAGCTTGATTTTTGTAATTTATAATTTAAGGTTGTTTTCGATAATTCGGT
>CAIQPV010000610.1 GCA_903873725.1 uncultured Nitrosomonadales bacterium | reverse complement strand
TGTCAATGCGCCGGTGACCGTAACGTGGGCATCGACCGACGCAACATCTTGTGTTGGCTCCGATGCGTTGCCCGCTGCACAGCCCGTAAACGGTAACGCGTCAGTTACGCAATCGGCAGGTGGTCAATACACCTACACGATCACCTGCACTGGTGCGGGCGGCAGTGCTACTGCAAAAGCGATCAGTATTGTGCCGATGCCTGTTTTCAAGACTAGTTACGAAAACAAAAATGCCATTCCGTTTGATGGAACCCAAGTTACCTCCGTTCGAGCACTCAACATACCGAGGGTCTATCCCGACGAACAGGATAGTGTTGACAGATCAGTCGCCTTCGGTGACTTCTTTCAAGAAGGAGCATATTCTGCCTTTGTCTCCGTTAATAGAGCATCGAATTTGTATGGCGTACCAAACATAAACGATATACCTGGGGTTGCGTACTTTCTTGCGATTGATAAGAACGGAAAGTGGGTTGATCGAACATCGGAGCTACTGAAGACTATAGATAACAGAAAGACCTGTGTATCGTCGAGTTATTCAATAGTTGCCGATTTCAACAACGATGGAAAACCCGATATCTTCATCTCGTGCACTGGGCTGGACTACACAATTCCTGGTGCTGATCCGTCGATATATCTAAGCAATCAGGTGCTATTTCTAAGTCAGCCAGACGGTAGCTATAAGCGAGTTGAAGTCCCATACTCAATGTACGCCCATCAATCAGCCGCCGCCGATGTCAATGGCGACGGATTCATGGATATTGTCGTCGCCGATGCATCAGCTATGTCGGGTCCTGTAATGCTGCTAGGTCACGGCGATGGATCATTTACGGTTGACAAGACAATTATTCCCAAGAATCTCCAAGATTACACAGGAGGTCCGACAACCATCATCGGGGGCGTTCAACTAATCCCGATAGACAATAGATTGGATGTTGTATTTGGGGGCAATGGCAACACAATTTGGCTTCAGGGCAACAAACTTGGGAACTTTGATATTGGTTCAACCAAGATTTTCCAAATTCCCAGTTCTGTTGCGAAAGGCGTTCCGTATCAATCTCCACTAGATGTTGTCTACATTGATAATCATTTTTATCTCTATACAACAAGTCAATGGGATGCCGCCGGAGTTGAATGGGCGGTTATCAAATATAACCTCGATGCTGTAACTTCATCGGTTATTTATACATTTGACAACCCAACTGTTACCTTGAGGCCATATAGTGCACAAATAAAGCCAACAAGCGATGGCTATTTTGTTGCCTTTGTAGGAAGTTGTCCGGCCAGTGGCGATCTTGGGATGTGTGCAATGAAGGTTAAGCGTTAAATGCACACAGGATCACCACTAGATTTGTAGCAATGATTTTGAGCGTGCTTGACGTCTTGGTGTTGACGGCAGCAGTGCCCCCGATAAATACAACATGTATATACGGGGGCTCATATGACGCTGGAAGAGATCAAACAAGGCAACGCTGCTGAACAGCGGGTCAAACGCATGAAGGATCAGGCCAAGGCTGCAAAGGACAGAGCGAAACAGTTGAAGGTGAATGCCGACACGAATGCGGAACAGTTGAAGATGCGGCAGTCCCGTGAAAAGCTGGCGCAGTTGCACCGGTCAAATGTCGGGACAACGATCAAGACGTATTCGGAGTGAACGGCATAGTGGCGAGAGAGGACGACGGTGGACGAACCGTGTCAGTGTCGTTGCCGAAATTCCGCTTTTATATGGACGGTGTCTGGTGCCCGGAGCCGGACTCGAACCGGCACTTCTTTCGAAACTTGATTTTGAGTCAAGCGCGTCTACCAATTTCGCCACCCGGGCAGGGTGCAGTTGTTAGCTACAACTGGAGTTTACACGGCGTCCAAGCGCCGCCTGCAAACTGCATTCTTCCAAAATTCTTTGCAAATCTTTGCAAGCTATTGTTTTTTCAAAAATAGCAATATATCCAATAGATTCAACGCCAAAGCAGATGTAAAAAGTTGGCGCAGTGTCTTTTACTGGTTTTTCCGCAGCCGGGCCGACCTGTTGGCGGCGTTGCTCGACCACTGGCAGGCGACCAACACCGGTCCACTGCTGCGCGCCATTGAGGCCGCCGTCGACGCTGGCCCGACGGGCATCCATATCCTGGGGCGTATCTGGATCGAAGAACGAGACTTCAACCCCGTTTATGACACCGCCGTGCGTGACTGGGCACGAAAAGATGCCAAAGTGGCTGCCGTCGTGCGAGAGGTGGATGACAAGCGCATCGCTGCATTGACCCGACTGATGCAGGTTTATGGTTACAAGGGTCAGGAAGCGCTGGTGCGGGCTCGCATCATGTACTTTCATCAGGTAGGTTACTACGCACTGGGCATCCACGAGTCGGAGCCAGATCGGTACAAACTTGAGCCGATCTACATGAAGGCGCTAACAGGCTGGGACGTCTGAAGCAAGTTGGGCCGGCACGTCTGGCGGCCACACGGTCTTCGATCTGTGACAGTCCGGCAGTCACGATGCAAGTCTGCTAGGCACCGGTAGCGCGCAAACCTAAACCCTGCAGCCGGGGAGGGTAATCACAATTGACCGTGCCAGCAATTTAAAGTACATATCTGCACTTTAAATTTCCAGGTGTCTTACAAGATGGACCATCACCCCAATGTCGCCGGCGCGGCGCTTCGAATAATCGACGACGCGTGGACCGAGATGGCCCGGTCGCCCTACCTCCAGGTGAAACTCGGCCGGACGGTGCAGCTGCCGCAGATTTCCACCGAGGAAGCGGCGCGCAGAGCCGCCGTGGGGAATGATCTGGCCAGCCGCATTGCGGCGCTGGGCGATTTGTCCGGCCTTCCGCACGAGATGTCGTTGGCACTGCGTCTTGCACGCCACTATGCGCGTACCTGGTCGAAAGAGGCCGACTGGTATTGGCTGGTGCATGACCCCATGGGCGTGGGCTTCTTTGGCATCTTCTCTGCCACCGCGTACAGCGGTGGGTTCCTGGTGTCCATGGTGCGTCAGATCGCCACGCTGGCGCCGCTCGAGCAGGCGGCCGACCTGGACCGCTTTCTGGCGTTATTGGCCGACCACGCGCGCCTACTTGGCCAGATGCGCGCGCGCGCGCTGGGGCAGGCCGAACGCGGCATTCTCATGCCTCAGCCGCAAGTGTTACAGGCGCGCTCGCTTCTTCCGGGGCTGCGTGCTGCCGCCGGGCCAACATGGCGCGCAGGCGCTCAACGCGCAAAGTCCGGTGGGTCCGAGGCGTTTCTGGTCGAGGTCGACCGCCGCATTGCCCAATTGATTGAGCCCGCATACGACGCTCTATTGGCCGTTTACGACGACGCCTATCTGGCGAGCGCGCCCGAGACTGTGGGCGTGGGTCAGTACCCGGGCGGCGCCGAGGTGTATGCCGAACTTGCCAAACTGCACACCACGCAGGACCTGACCCCTGAGCAAGTGCACGCGGCCGGCCTCAAACGCATGGCAGAAGTGCAGGCGCAGATGCAGAGCATTCGTGAAGGGCAGGGCTTTAAGGGTAGCCCGGCCGAATATCACGCAAAAATCAACGCCGACCCGCGCTGGCGAGCTGATTCGGCCGAGGGTGTGACGTCCGTGTTCCAGCGCTACATTGACCGCTTCAAGCCCCATTACGAGCGCTGCTTCGGCTGGACCACGCAGTCCCTGCCATACGCGGGGCCGCTGCCCACTGCGCTGGAAGGCAGCATGACATTCGGCTTCTACGACGGGCCCACAAAACCCGGTAGACCTGGAACATACCTCTTCAACGCTGGCAACCTGACAAAGCAGGGACTGGCCAACATCGGTGCGCTGAACTATCACGAACTTGTGCCCGGCCATCATCAACACTTGTGCACGCAGGGCGAGAACACTGAACTGCATCCGTTGCTGCAGTATTCGTTCGTCAATGCCTACAACGAGGGTTGGGCCGAGTACGCAGCCACACTGGCCGGAGAACTGGGCTGCTACCCAGAGCCCGAGGAGCGCTACGGCAGGCTGATGATGGACGCCTTCCTGACCTGCCGGCTGGTAGTCGACACTGGAATGAATGTGCTGGGCTGGTCGCTGGAACAGGCGCGCGACTATATGCGCACCAACAGTCAGATGTCGGAAGCGGAGATTTGCAGCGAGAGCGTCCGTTACAGCTGCGACATCCCCGGCCAGAGCCTGGCCTACAAGCTGGGCGACACGGTGATGTTCGAGTTGCGTGCGCGCATGCAGGCCGCGCTTGGCGAGCGCTTCAGCCTGAGGGAATTCCACCACGCGGTGCTGCACCCGGGGGCGCTGCCGCTGCCGGATCTCGCCTTCCACCTCGACCACATCACCGCGGCCGAACCGGCCCATGCCTAGAAGGAGATCCACCATGGCACAACTACTCTTCAAGAACGCCCGGGTTTTCGACGGCACCAACGCCGACTGCGCCGAAGGCATGAACGTCCTCGTGGCCGACGGCCTGATCCGCGAGATGGGCACCGGCGCCATTACCGCACCCGATGCACAGGTCATAGACGTGGGCGGCCGCACCCTGATGCCCGGCCTGATCGACGGGCACATCCACGCCTTCGCCAGTGACGTGGCGGTGCAACGCGTCGAAGGGCTGGGCGAGACCTACCGCACTGCGCATGCGGTGCGCATGCTGCAGTTCGCGTTGAACTGCGGCTTTACCACCGTGCGCGATATCGGTGGCGGCAATTACAGCCTGTATCGCGCGATGGCCGACGGGCTTTTCCAGGGCCCGCGCTTCCTCTACAGCGGAAAGATCATGTCCATGACCGGTGGCCATGGCGACTTCCGACAACTCGAAGATAGGCCGCGCTACGAGTCAGTGTGCGCCTGTGCTCCGCTGGTCTTCAACTGCCTGGCGGTCATGGCGGACGGCGTCGACGAGGTCATTAAGGCCACGCGTGAAGAACTGCGCCAGGGCGCGCACTGCATCAAGCTGATGGGTTCTGGTGGTGTGGCCAGCCCGACTGACCCGATCTGGATGAACCAGTACCGTGAGGACGAAATCCGCGCCATCGTCAACGAGTGCGTCGAACGCCGTACCTATGCCGCCGCGCATTGCCACGGCGCGCCGGCCGTGCGCCGATGCGTCGACTTCGGGGTACGCTGCATCGAGCATGGCACGCTGATCGACGCCGAGACTGCCGCATTCGTGGCCGAGAAGGGTGCCTACATTGTGCCAACGATGATCATTGTCAAGGCGTTAGTCGAGATGGGCCGTAAGTTGGGCTTCCCGCCGCAGAGTCAGGAGAAGGCCGAGTTCGCCTGGAAGCAGGCTGTGTCGGGCATGGACCTGATGCGCAGCGCTGGCGTCAAGATCTGCTTTGGCACCGACTTGCTGGGCAGCCTGTACACGCGCGAGTGCGAAGAATTCACGATCCGCCGCGAGGTTTTCACGCCGCTGGAACCGTTCAAATCCTTCTCGCGCAACCAATAAAATCAAGGACTTACTTGATCTCAACGCCCACTACATGTGGGCGTTTTGCTTTCTGGCCCAGATTTGGCCCATTTCTGGCC
>CAIQPV010000609.1 GCA_903873725.1 uncultured Nitrosomonadales bacterium | reverse complement strand
GGAGATGGTGTTCGTCAGCTTGTAATTTTCAATGTAAATGGAGAATACCAACACTTTTTACCGGCAGCAGGAATATTGTTCCGGCCCTGCCTGAGTCTGCGGTAATTACAACTCCAGTATCCCGTCAGTGCAACTTTGAGCTTGTTCCAGTCGTGTCAATGTTGGCAACAAGTTGAGGCCGGTAGTTTCCTTCAATTCGAGTGCCTGTTCCTTGAGGTCGTCCAATGCGATGCTGATGGCATCACCGGCCGCCGCGAAGGCGATGGTGTTGCCGCTGTCGCATGAGGGAAAGGCAAGCGCGCGCCCTTCGAATGCCGTCTGGATGCGTTCCACGCTGGCCTTGTAACCCTTGCTGCGTCCAAGCAAGTTAACAGCCATAACGCCATTGTTGCTGAGGCGCGCTTGTACGGACTGATAGAACGGCAGAGTATCGAGCGCCCCGGCTCGTGCATCAGAATCGAAACCATCCACCAGAATCAGATCCCAGCTCTTGTTGTTGTTCATCATGTACTCGACACCATCGCCGATTACGATATTCAGCCGCAACGGGTCTTCCGGCAGTTTGAAAAATTGCCGCGCGGCGGCCACCACAGCAGGTTCGATCTCCACCACCGTGAGTTTTGCCAGCGGGTAGTTACGGTACAGAAACTTGGTCAACGAGGCCGCGCCGAGGCCGATCAGCAAGACCTTTCTCGGGAAGCGCGATTCCTCCCGCAGCAGCAAGCTCGCCATCATCTCCTTGGTGTAGTCGAGTTCCAGGTTCCACGGACGTGCGATGCGCATCGCTCCTTGTATCCAGTCGGAGCCGAAGTGCAACGTGCGCACGCCTGCTTCTTCGCGGATGTCTATTGAGATTGCCATTGGTTTATCAGCCACCTTGCCCAATCGGTTACTTCCGACGCCGTCATGCCGACGGCAACACCTTTTCCTGCCAGCGCATCTCCTGCCGCACCGTGCAGATGCACCGCGAGGAATAGCGCCTGGTCGGCATCCAGCCCTTGTGCGATGAAGGCGGCGACCATGCCGGACAGTACGTCACCCATGCCGGGGGAACTCATGCCGGGGTTGCCGGTCTTGTTGAGATATGTGCTGCCGTCACGGGTCACGCATACGCTGTTTGCGCCCTTGAGCACCACGGTGCAATGCAGTTTTTTGGCAAGCTGTTGCGCGGCTTTGGTGCGCGCGGCCTGCACTTCCGCCGTGCCTATCCCGAGCAGACGCGCAGCTTCACCGGGGTGAGGTGTAATAACGGTGGCAGCATTACGCGCCTGCAAGTCGCCCTGTAAATCGGGATGGCGGGCAAGCAGGTTGAGCGCGTCGGCATCCAGAACCAGTGATGTATCCAGTCCAAGTACTTCGTGCAGGAGTTTTTGGGCGGCTATTGAAGTGCCCATACCGCAGCCTATGGCTATAACGGGATTGTACCTCGACGAGTCAAAGACGAACGGTGTGTGGGGGTGAAGCAGGTCTGCCGCCCGATGCAGCATCAACTCCGGCTGAATCAAATCCACCTCCGGAGCATTGTCCGCGAGCAGAACAACATGCACGCAGCCCGCGCCCAGCTTGAGCGCGGCACGTCCGGCCAACAGGGCAGCCCCAACCATGCCGGTGGCTCCACCGATCACCACGACTGTGCCAAACAAGCCCTTGTGGCTGTCATGCGGTCGCGATTTGAGGTAGGAGGTAACCTGATTTTGCGTGATGTCGTAAATGCGCTTGCTCATATTCCAAGGGGGCACTGGCTGATGGGTGCGCATAGTATAATCGCGCTTTGTCATTTTACGCATTGTATGCCCATGTTCCGAGTCTCTGCCGGTAAAGCTGCCCTCTCATCCTTTCGTCTTGAAAAGTTGCGCGTTGGTCTAAAGGATGCGGTGCACAATGTTGTACTGGTGGATACGCGCCACTGGTATTTCGTCGCGTTGAAAAGCATGGCGCTGGCGAATGGTGACGCGATGCTGCTGGATCGCCTGCTTGGGCTGGATGATCCAGAGGGAGAGCCTGCAGGTGCGAACAAGCTGCTCAGCCTGCTGGTGGTGCCCCGTCTGGGAACGATCTCGCCGTGGTCTTCCAAAGCTACCGATATTGCGCAGCATTGCGCTCTTCCGCAAGTGGAACGTATCGAGCGCGGCGTGGCTTATTACTTCAAAACCAGGAGCGGCAAGGCACTGACTGAAATGGAACGCAAGGCGGTATTACCGCTACTTCATGATCGCATGACGGAATCCGTGCTCTCCAGTTTTGACGGTGTGGCGGAAAAAATCTTCAAGCACGGCACGCCGGTTCCCCTCAATACGGTAGACATTCTGCACGGCGGGAGTGCATCGCTGGAAATGGCCAACCGCGAACTGGGACTTGCACTTTCCGCCGATGAAATTGATTACCTGATGGAGAATTTCCAGCGGCTTGCGCGTAATCCCACGGACGTGGAACTGATGATGTTCGCGCAGGCCAATTCCGAACATTGCCGCCACAAGATATTTAATGCCGACTGGATTATCGACGACGAGCAGCAGGCCATCTCGCTGTTTGGCATGATACGCAACACCCACAAGTTGCATCCTGCAGGTACGGTGGTGGCATACTCCGACAATTCCTCCGTCATCGAGGGGGCGACTGTCGAGCGCTTTTATCCGCGTGAGGATGGCGGTTATGCCTTCAGTGCCGAATTGACGCACACGCTGATGAAAGTTGAGACGCACAATCATCCTACGGCCATCGCTCCTTTCGCCGGTGCTGCGACAGGGGCGGGCGGCGAGATACGCGACGAAGGTGCGACTGGTTCCGGCTCCAAACCCAAGGCCGGACTGACCGGTTTCTCGGTGTCCAACTTGAATATACCCGGCTTCGCACAGCCGTGGGAAGTCAAGGAATACGGGCGACCCTCCCGCATCGCTTCCGCCTTGCAAATTATGCTCGAAGGCCCCATCGGCGGCGCGGCATTCAACAACGAATTCGGCCGACCGAACCTGACAGGATATTTCCGCACCTTCGAAGAAAACGTCAACGGAGAAATGCGCGGCTATCACAAACCCATCATGCTGGCGGGCGGGCTGGGCAGCATCCGGTCTGACCATACCCAAAAACATTTATTGCCGGGGGGCGCTTTGCTGATACAGCTCGGAGGCCCCGGCATGTTGATCGGCCTGGGCGGCGGCGCGGCTTCCAGCATGGACACCGGCGCGAATGCGGAAAACCTCGATTTCGACTCCGTACAGCGCGGCAATCCCGAGATGCAGCGCCGCGCACAGGAAGTGATTGACCGCTGCTGGCAGATGGGTGACAACAATCCCATTCTGTCTATTCACGATGTAGGCGCGGGAGGTATTTCCAATGCGCTGCCGGAACTGGTGCATGGCGGTGGCAAGGGGGCAAAGTTCGAGCTGCGTGCGGTACCGAGCGAAGAGCGCGGCATGTCACCGATGCAGGTTTGGAGCAACGAGGCGCAGGAGCGCTATGTGCTGGCGATTTCACCGCAACGTCTGGATGAATTCAAAACGCTGTGCGAGCGCGAGCGCTGTCCGTTTGCCGTGCTGGGGCACGCAATAGACGATGACAAGCTGGTAGTGCATGACGAAGAATTCAACAACAACGCGGTGGACATGCCGCTCTCCGTACTGCTCGGCAAGCCTCCCAAAATGACGCGCAAGGTCAAGCGCGAAACCATGAAGCTGCCTGCTTTCGATGCAAACAATATAACTTTGCAAGACGCCATCGAGCGCGTGTTGAAGTTACCTTCGGTAGCAGACAAGACTTTTCTTATCAGTATCGGTGACCGTACCGTGGGCGGCATGACCGCGCGTGACCAGATGGTCGGCCCCTGGCAAGTTCCGGTGGCCGACGTGGCAGTGACACTGAGGGGCTATAACACCTGTCTCGGCGAAGCTTTTGCGCTGGGCGAACGCACTCCATTGGCGGTGATTAATGCGCCGGCTTCCGGACGCATGGCGGTAGGCGAGGCGATCACCAACATCGCTGCTGCACGTATCGAAAAAATTGGTGACATCAAACTTTCCGCCAACTGGATGGCCGCTGCGGGCCATCACGGTGAAGATGCCGCACTGTTCGACACCGTCAGGGCGGTGGGCATGGAACTGTGCCCGCAACTCGGCATCAGCATTCCGGTAGGCAAGGATTCCATGTCCATGAAGACGGCTTGGCAAGAGGGTGAAAATCGCAAAGAAGTCACCGCGCCCTTGTCACTCATCGTCACCGCATTCGCTCCATGCACCGATGCGCGCCTGACTCTTACACCGCAATTGGCTGCCGATCTCGATACAGCAGTATTACTTTTCGATCTGGGACAGGGAAAGAATCGCATGGGCGGCTCTGCACTGGCCCAGGTTTACAAACAAGTCGGCAATGTCACACCGGATGTGGACGACGCGCAGCAACTCAAGAAATTCTTCGAAATGATCCAGCGACTGAATGGCGCGGGCAAATTGCTGGCCTATCATGATCGCTCCGATGGCGGGGTTCTGGCAGCTTTGTGCGAAATGGCTTTCGCTTCCCACATCGGGCTGGACATCAATCTGGACGAACTGAAAGGTGACACACTCAGTGTTCTATTTAACGAAGAACTGGGTGCGCTGGTGCAAGTGCGCCGCAGCGACCTCGCAGATATTTTTGTGCAGTGCGATGAAGTTGTTTTGCATGCGGTGCATGAAGTGGCAACGTTGAATACGCGTGGCACAATCGGGATCAAACGCGCGGGAAATATCTTATTCAGCGAAAATGCCATCGTACTGCAACGCATCTGGTCGGAGACGACTTACCAGATGCAAAAGCTGCGCGACAACCCTGCCTGTGCACAACAGGAATATGACCGCATCCTGAATGCGGCTGATCCGGGGCTGCATGTGAAGCTGACTTATGATCTGAATGAAGTTCCTCGTCCTGCCCTCGCCCGCCCAAAAATCGCCATCCTGCGCGAGCAAGGCGTAAACGGTCAAGTAGAAATGGCCGCTGCCTTCGACCGCGCCGGATTCGCCGCGGTAGACGTACACATGAGCGACATTATTGCCGGGCGGGTCAGGCTGTCGGATTTTAAGGGAATGGCGGCATGCGGCGGTTTTTCTTATGGCGATGTGCTGGGTGCGGGCGAAGGCTGGGCCAAATCTATTTTGTTCAACCCCAGGGCGCGTGACGAGTTTGAGGCTTTCTTCCGGCGCAACGACACCTTTGCCCTGGGCGTATGCAACGGCTGTCAGATGATGAGTAACCTGCACCAGATTATTCCCGGTGCGACTCACTGGGCGCACTTTGCCCGAAACCTGTCCGAACAATTCGAGGCGCGCTTTGTCATGGTCGAAGTTCAAACGTCGCCATCAATTTTGTTTGACGGGATGGCTGGCAGCCGCATGCCGATAGTTGTTGCGCATGGCGAAGGATACGCCGATTTCGGCAATGAAAGAAACGTGCAGGAGGCGCAACCGCTGGTCACGTTACGATACGTGGACAACACCGGTAAGCCCACGGAAATCTATCCGTTCAACCCCAACGGCTCACCCGGGGGTATCACCGGCCTAACCACACCGGACGGACGTTTCAGCATCATGATGCCGCACCCCGAGCGCGTGTTCCGCGCCGTGCAGAACTCCTGGTATCCGCGCGAGTGGCAAGAAAACGGCGCGTGGCTGCGCATGTTCCAGAATGCAAGGAAATGGGTTGGGTAAGAGTTCTGAATGTGAAATGACGAGGGGGCCGAAGAATTAGCCGCCCGCCCGTTATAGTCACTCACTATTCCGGAAGATGGAATAGTCGCATTCAAGCTTTAGGTGGAAACCCTGTCAACAGGCATTAATCATCGTATTGCAGATCGGGAAATTGCAATGCTCGGATTTACTTCCCTGCGCAGGATTTTTCCATTTTTTGTACGCGGAAAATCTTTTGAGATGTAGATGGTTTTGGGAGCTTTGTAAGCAGCCAGATGCTCGCGACCGAAGGCCAGCAATTCATCCGCTGTGGTGGTGCTGCCGGGATGCATGATTGCGTAAGCCACCACCAATACCTTATCCTTGTCGATTTCTTCACCGATTGATGCGCAATCGGCCACAGAGCTGTGTGATTTCAGCACGCGTTCGATTTCATAGGGAGAAACTCGGTAACCGAAGCTTTTGATGATGTCGTCCTTGCGTCCCAGGAACCAGATGTAGCCATCCTCATCGTAACGTGCGTAGTCGCCGGTAAAAAACCAGCCATCATGGCGGAGTTTTGCCGTTTCTTCCGGCATGTTCCAATATTCCAGAAACAGGCCGGGGTCGTCATCCGGTATGCAAATCATTCCTTCTTCTCCGGTCGCCACCGGTTGCAAAGTGTCCGGGTTGAGCAGTTGTATTTTGTGTCCGGGCTGAGGGAAACCTGCCGAACCCGGACGTATCGGGCGTGATTTGGTCTGGCACAGATAGTAGGAAAATTCCGACATGCCGACCGCCTCGTAAATATCGACTCCAAAGCGTGCTCGCCATTGGCTCAGTACCTCATCCGAGAGGTGCTCACCCGCGCTCATGCAGTGGCGCAACGTGGGGATGTCTTCCCGGGTAAGCCGGCTTTTCTGCACAATCTGACGATAGATGGTTGGTACGCCTACAAAAATGGTTGCGGAATGTTTGTTGATCAGCCGTGGCCAAGTGTCGGCGTCGTTTTTGCCCTCGTGAACGATTACGGTTTTACCCAGGTACAGAGGATCCATCAGCCCCGAGCCAAGCACATAGGTCCAGTTGAATTTGCCCGAATGCATGATGCGATCACCGTCGCCGGCAAAATCAAACCAGTAAGTGGAAGCGGGTGTGCGGCCAATCAGTGCCCGGTGCGCGTGCAATACGCCCTTGGGGTAGCCGGTGGTGCCGGAGGTGTAAACCAGATACGCGGGGTCGGTTGCTTTCGTCGGGTGCGGTGATTCCCATTGCCGAATTTTAGATAATGCCGAATCCAGATCTTGAATATTCAATCCGGCCACTTCCTGCACTTCGCCGGGACCGGAAAGCAATACATGACGTAGATTAACCGCATCTTCAAGTTTGTCTTTCAGCGTTGCCCAGGCTGCTTTGTCGGTGACAAGAACAGACGCCCCGGCATCCTTTGCGAGGTAGGCCACTTCTTCGGCGGTCAATAATGTGGAAGTCGGAACGGCAATGGCTCCCCGCTTCATTGTTCCCAGAAATGCTATAGGGTAATCAAGGGAGTTGGGTAGTCGAATCAATATGCGTTGGCTGAGCCCAACCCCGAGATTCCTCAAAAGTTGGGCAAAGCGGCCGGTGCGTTCGGACAATTGCGAGAAGGTGATTTGTGAAGTTCCGAGCCTGTCGTCTTCAACGATCATGGCGATGTTGTCAGCCGCAGGCTTGCCCAAATGGGCGTCGGTACAGGCAACGCCGATATTGAAATATTCCGGCACTTGCCATATCCACGGCTCGAAAGGTTTTAAGCTTGACATGGTGCCCCCTAAAGTATCACGCCGTATGGCCAGTTTTCGCGGATAACCTGGGGAGGCATCAATTGCAGCACCGTCAGGGCGAAGTCGGTATCCGAGGGTGTCAGCGCGCGTAGCGCATGCGCCCTCAGCAAAGTTTGCAAGGCTTTGCCGAACATGGGCGGATCAAGCATTTCCCCCTCGAAGCGGATGGCACCTCCCAACAACGCATCGGCCTCAATAGCCGCCTTCAGAATCTGGATTTTTTGCGCAACTTCGGTAGGTGACGGGGTGTAAGCCACTTTGCACAGATGAATGTGCCCGGGATGGATGACCTGCTTGCCGGTCAATCCCATCGATGCTTCCTGGCAGGCATGCTTATAGACGATGTGGGATTCATTTTCACCATGCAAATCCAGCCATCGGCGAACATCATGCGGCTCGACAAATTTCTCCGGCATGCTGCTCGAACCAATCAACGTTTCCACTCCGCCGATGACGCCTTTACCGGCGATGCGTGCTTCGAACATGATCTGGTTCAGGAAATATTTAAGTTCCTCAGTCCAGTGTTCAGGGGTAATCTGGATGCCCATGGCTTTTGAGAAATCATGGATGCCGAACACAACATGCTTGACCGTGCTGTATTGCATCAAATCAGGTGCAATTTTCAGTGATTTGGGGTGTTCGATAATGGGCTGTATCGAAATCGGATGGTTAAGCCCCACCAGGAAATTGGATAAATCCCGCACTTCAGGTGCGCCGTAGGCTTCCCCGGCCTTTGCCAGCATTACCACGTCAATATGGTCACCCAGATCCTTGACCAGCTTCATGTCGAGGTCGTATTCCTCAGTGCGGAAAGGATTGACCCGTATGGCAATTGAAACTTCTTTCCGGCGATTGAACTTGGGCAATTCCTGCCTGAGCAATGCCCGGCTCATTTCCTTCTGGCGGCAGCCGTCTTCAAGATCGAAAATCAGGGTGTGGGCATGCGTCTGGTGCGCATGCTTCTTCATGCGCAGCGCCGCCGCTTCAAGGTCTTCGTAGATGCCTAACGACGGCGCGTATTTGACAGGCGGATAATACAACTGGATACCCGGCCAGTATCCTCCCAGCATGCCCGTGTTGACAATCCGGCAGTAATCGCCGATGGCGTGTTCGCAGTGATTTTTTACCATGCTTTCCATATTGCTCCCGGCCTCATTCCAGTTATCTAAAGTGTATTCTCTGTTAAAGGGTACAACTAAACTTCCAGTAGCCCTGCCATTTTTACTCAAGATGATTCAAGTAATGGTGGTCATCCGTCAGGCACAGTCCCAGCCGCCATTCCATGGGCTTGTCATCATAGGTATAGGACACTCTTTCAATGCTCAGCAGCGGAGTGCCCGGCGCAAGACCCAGCAGCGAGGCAGCTTCAACATCCGCCCCTGTGGCAACAAGCCGCTCCTCGGCCCGCACCATGCGTATACCCAACCGCGTTTCGTACATGCGGTACATCGAGCCATTGAAATCCCCGATCCGTTCGGATGTGACGCCCTTGAAGGGAACGGCAGGCAAAATAATGCGGTCCAGAATTATTGGTTTGTTTGAAAACAGCAACAACCGCTTGATATCTATCACGGCACTACCCGCCCTGATGTTCAGCATCTTCGCAATGCCGGCCGCTGCTTTTGAGCGCACGCAGCAAAGCAATTTGTTGTCCAGCAATTCCTTGCTGCCGTCAGCGGCAACCAGGCGCAGGAACCTGAGCTTGACCATCTCTTCCTCGTGAGTGGCAACAAATGTGCCCTTGCCCTGGCGTCTCACCACAATGTTTTCCGCAGCCAGTTCATCTAGGGCTTTTCTTGCCGTGCCCTGGCTGACGCCGAATCTTGCCGCAAACTCCATTTCGCTTGGTATCGCTTCACCGGGCCCCCACTCCCCCGATATCAGGCTTTGTGTTATGAGAGCCTTGATCTGCCGGTATAGCGGTTGAAAGAGAGGCGATGCCCTCGGTTTGTTCATGTCGAAGATGCCAAAATTATGCCAATTGCGTTTTTATCAAAATGCAACTCCTAAGTCAAGTAATTTATATCTTATATAAGATATAATAATTTTGTTGACAATCATGTTTTGCCGCAGATAAAATCAGCCCGGGAATAGCCAATAAATTACAGCGAAGCATTGCACTCAAACGGGAATCATCATGAATAAATATTTTCGACCTCGCCGCTCAATGCTTTATGTTCCAAGTTGCAACCCGCGTTATCTGGAAAAGGCGCGGATATTGCCGGCAGATTCGGTTATTCTGGATCTTGGCGATCCGATATTGGTCGCGGCCAAGGAAATCTCCCGCAAGCATGTTGTTGATGCGGTAAAACAGGGAGGTTACGGCGCGCGCGAGGTGGTGATCCGCGTCAACGACCTCGACTCTCCCTGGGGGCATGACGACATTCAGGCGGTAGCTAAATTAGGCGCCGATGCAATCCTGTTTTCAAATGTCGAAAGCAAGGATGATGTGGTTACGGCGCTTGATGCACTGGATCGGGCGGGCGGCAAGGACACACCGGTGATGGTGATGATAGAAAGTCCCCTTGCGGTGCTTCATGCCGAAGAAATTGCCAGCGCATCAGAACGCATTGCCTGCATGATCATGGCCACTTCCGATCTGATCTCCCAGATGCACGCCTGTTCCACAAAAGACAGATTTCCTCTCATGACCAGCCTTTCACTGGTGATTTTGGCGGCGAGAGCCTATAACCGTGGCGTTGTTGACGGTATCAACAGCCATTTGAAAAACATGGAAGCGTTCGAGTATGCATGTCGTCTGGGTCGGGACATGGGGTTCGACGGTAAATCACTGGTTCATCCTTTGCAATTGGCCTATGCCAACGATGCCTTCAGGCCCAAACCGTCCGAAGTGAATACTGCCAGGGAAATTATCAGCGCACTTTCCGCAGCCAACGCCGCCGGGCGGGGTACTGTGGTGTTGAACGACCGTCTTGTTGAACACCACCACATTGAGGCAGCCAAACGGTTGCTGACCCTGAGCGAAATGATCACGAAACTGGAAGATGCGCATGGCTAATCAAACCGGCAAACCGGAACCCGGTCGCGGCAATTATTTTGAAGATTTTCACGTCGGCCAGGTATTTCGGCATGCCACGCCACGCACTATAACCGACGGCGATTGCGCGCTCTATATTGCGCTCACCGGGAGCCGGCATATCCTGCACTGCGCCCAACCGGTGGCTCATGCGCTTGGCTACAGGAGCCACACCGTCGACGACCTGCTTGCGTTCCACATCGCCTTTGGCAAGACGGTGCCGGACATTTCAGTCAATGCCGTCGCCAATCTGGGTTATGCCGATGCGCGTTTTCTATTGCCCGTCTACCCCGGCGACACTTTGGCCACCACCTCGACGGTGACCGGACTCAAGCAGAATTCCGGTGGCAATAACGGCGTGGTGTATGTTCATTCGGTATCGCACAACCAGAACCGGCAAGCGGTGTTGGAATGGAACCGATGGGTCATGGTAAACAAGCAGGATACCAGCCGCCCTGCTCCGGACACGGTCATACCGAATCTGCCGGCCGTTGTTCCAGTCGGGCGTTTGCATGTACCGGAATTCGTGGATGCCCGCCAGTTTGAAACCGCCATAACCGGCGGTCAAAAATTATGGGACGACTATGAACCGGGAACGCGCATCAATCACCCCGCCGGGATGACGGTCGACGATAGCGACCATACCTTGGCTACCAAGCTTTACCAAAACAACGCACGCCTGCATTTCGATGCACAAATGATGAAAGATACACAGTTCGGCCGCAGGCTGATGTATGGGGGGCACGTCATTTCGTTGTGCAGGGCTTTATCTTACGACGGATTGGAGAACGCTTTGAGTATTGCCGCAATCAACGCCGGCACCCACAGCAACCCGAGCTTCGGAGGTGACACCTTTTATACCTGGACCGAGGTATTGGAACGCTGGGAGTTGCCAAAAAGAAATGATCTGGGTGCGTTGCGCCTGCGCATGGTTGGTCTGAAAAACATGCCGGCCAATTCATTGCAACACACCCATATTGAAAAGGACGGCAGGCAGGTTTACCACCCCAATGTCGTGCTCGATCTTGATTACACCGTTTTCATGCCGCGCAGATAAGGAAACCATCATGTCCCAAGCCATACACCCCAATCAGGCCCTGTTCGGAGGAGAGAAACCCTTTCCTGTCATCCCAAGCTGCGAACATTTTGCAGGAAGCGAAAAACTCATACTCAAGGCACTTGCACTGCAAGATACTCTGGGACCTATTTTTGACATTACGTGCGATTGCGAAGATGGGGCGGCAGCGGGACAGGAGCGCGAACATGCCGGGATGATTGTGCGCATTTTGAATTCCGAGGCCAACAAGCATCACATGGCAGGGGCACGCATCCACGATTACACGCATCCTTCGTGGCGGCAGGATGTGGACATACTGGTAAGAGGTGCGGGTAATGTGCTGGCATACATTACCATTCCCAAACCTACTTGTGCCGCGCAGGTTGCCGAGATGATTGCCTATATCCGGGAAGTTGCCGCTTCCTGCGGTATCGCCCGTGAAATCCCCATTCATGTGCTGATCGAAACCCATGGTGCGTTGCACGAAGCTTACGAGATTGCCGCACTCCCCTGGCTGCAAGTGCTGGATTTTGGCCTGATGGATTTTGTCAGCGGTCACCACGGTGCCATCCCCGCATCGGCAATGCGCAGCCCCGGCCAGTTCGAGCATCAATTGCTTGCACGCGCCAAGGCCGAGGTGGTTGCCGCCGCATTGGCCCATGGTGTCGTGCCCGCACACAATGTTACGTTAGACCTGAAAAATGTTGAAACCACTTTTGCCGATGCCGGCCGTGCACGCAACGAATTCGGTTTCCTGCGCATGTGGAGCATCTATCCGACGCAAATTCAGGCGATAGTGAACGCCATGAAGCCCAATTATGACGAAGTAGCGGATGCGAGCAACATACTGCTGGCTGCCCAAGCCGCCGAGTGGGGGCCAATACAGTATGCCGGAGAACTGCATGATCGTGCCACCTATCGTTATTTTTGGGAAGTGCTTCAAAAGGCCAGGCTTACCGGAGTCGAAATTCCTGATCTTGCCGCAGCCGCATTTTTCAGTCAGGGCTAGATGACTTTATGCGCAGGCAGTGTTTTTCGCCATCTTGCAAACAGAAAAGTAATTGAATTCAAATTGATGTCAATGTTATGAGTTTCCTGAAGGCAACCATGCCAGGAAACTGCACAATCAAAATGATCGTTCCCATGGTTTGCGTTGGAACGATCAAACGGTCAGCCACCAAACAGCAATTTGGCCGAGCAGGGATTCTGGTCCATCGGTACAGGTATAATACGCGCCATTAGTTGTGGCCGGATTTTGTCGACCCTGGTTCGACAAACCCGCCCCGAACGGTGTTAACAACCATCCGGTTATTTTCTCTGGAGTCGTCTTGTTTAAGTTCATCGGCGTCATTGCGGGTTATTTATTATTCGGATTTTTCGGATCTCTTTTCGGCTTTATCGCAGGGTCGTTCATTGATCGCATGAAGGCATACGGCTCCGGCGGAATGAACCCGTTACAGAACGTGCTTCGCCAGGGCGTTTTCCTTGAGACGGTGTTTATCTCGATGGGAAAAATAGCCAAGGCCGATGGGCATGTCTCTCAACATGAGATTGACCATGTCGAACAATTCATGCAGAAACTGGGCATGACAGCACAGCATCGTTTGCAGGCTATAGCCTGGTTCAAACAAGGTGCCGATCCCGCATTTAATATCGAGGCCACCTACAACAGATTCATGGCTGTTTGCGGGAACACAAGGAATCTGAAGCAGGTGTTGCTGGCTTATCTCATCGTGATGGCGATGGCGGACGGGCATTTCCATCCGGCCGAAGAAGCCTTGCTCACTGACATTGCCGCTCGTCTTGGATATAGTCAGGACGCATTCAAACAACTGCTGGACATGGTGCTGAATCAGTCCCACTTCGCCGGTGGGCAAGAAAATTCAGCCACGGCATTGGATGACGCATATAAAGCACTGGGTGTCACCAGAAATAGCTCCGACCAGGAGATTAAACGCGCATATCGCAAACTGATGAGCCAATACCACCCGGATAAATTGATCGGACAAGGTCTGCCTGAAGACATGATCGCAATGGCGACCGAAAAATCCAAGGAAATTCAGCAGGCTCACGATTTGATCAAGAAGAGCAGGGTCAGTTGACCTTCTCGGTAAAGCCCGGCTTTGCGGGTTGACTGCAAAACCATTAACTTTGTTTCAGGATAAATGATGCCTACCACACTTCCCGTTCTTTCCCTTCTTGAAACCCGCGTCCTCGGCGTGCTTGCCGAGAAACAGCGCACGGTGCCGGACTCATATCCATTGACGCTGAATTCTCTGGTTTCCGGCTGCAACCAGAAGAGCAGCCGCGATCCGGTTATCGAGGCTACCGAATCAGAGGTGCTGGTTGCGCTGGATAACCTGAGGGGATTGTCGCTGCTGGTGGAAACCAGCGGGGGGAGGGCGTCGCGCTACGCGCATAATATTGAGCGGGTGCTCCACATCCCCACTCAGTCCACGGCTTTACTGGCTACGCTAATGCTGAGAGGAGCGCAGACGGCGGGCGAGTTGCGCATCAATTCCGAAAGGCTGCACAAGTTCGCGGATATTTCTTCAGTCGAAAGTTTTCTGGCCGAGTTGGCCGAACGTGCGGCAGGTGGCCTGGTGGTGGAGTTGCCGCGCCAGCCCGGATCGCGGGAAAATCGCTGGATGCACCTGCTTTCCGGTACACCAGTTATCGAAGATCAAGTATCCGCCAAAAGCGCATCCTTCACCCCATCAAGCGATGTGACCGTGGGTGAGATTGCCGCACTCAAAGCCAACCTGTCCAAGCTTGAAGGTGAAGTTAGCGAGCTCAGGGCAATGTTGGCCAAGTTGTACGCAGAGCTGGGGATTTCAGCCTAGTAGCTTGTTGGCGTGCTTCATACATTCCGCGCCATGTGCGATTATTGTCGCCTTGAAGTTACGCTTTAAGGCGTCTGATATAGATAATGAAATTCGGCAAGGCACCATGACCTGCACGTCACAGCTCAGAACTTGAGCGACTGGTTCGGTAGAAAGGTTGGTGTTGGCGAGATGAATGTATTAAGGTCGCTATTAGGCTTTTGCTGCCAGTCGACAAGTAAACAGCTAAAATAATTAATTCTCGGTTTCCGCCGATGGCTGATTTACGGCTACAAATTTGATAAGATGGACATCAAGCTCGTCGCAAGCGACAGGACCGTTCGTGGTTTGACTAATGCTCTAATTATTCGTTAAGTCGAAATCCTAACTACTGGCAGTAGATGGCAGCTACTGGTGGTTTAATACGTATGAATTTTTCATTTACTTTGACAACTCTGGCCGCAATTACGGCTGTCATAATTGTTGTTCTCATCACAATAAAGTTGACTGTGCTTACGTACAAGACTTTTTTGTCAATGTCCCCTGCTGAATCAAGCGGAATTGGTAACTTTTCAGTTGAAGATGGAGCCAGGCCACCGGACATGATTTGTTATACCCGTAATTTTGAAGACGTCATCTTACAACGCGTGTTTTTAGATGTTCCTGATGGCTGCTATATCGATGTTGGAGCATCAATACCTTTTAATGACAGTAACACTTACGGGTTGTATCAGAAAGGATGGAGGGGTGTTGCAATAGAGCCATTGCCTTATTATCAGCAAATATGGGAACAAATCCGGCCAGAAGATGTGTTACTCAGTGTAGCTGTGGGTGAGAAAACCGGGAGTTTAACCTTGAATGTTTATGACCAGGCGCTGCAAATCTCAAGCGGCTCAGCCGATACCGTGAAACAATGGCAAAATAATTGCGGCTGGCAACCTAGCCGCAAGGTTGAAGTGCCTATGCTAACGCTCAATCAAGTGATTGCCGAATACCTCCCCAATCGCTCCCTCCATTTACTGTCTATTGATGTAGAAGGTATGGAAAATCAAGTCTTAAATGGCTTGGATTTAACTTCATACAGGCCATGGGTAATTGTAATCGAAGCAACCGTGCCGGGTACTTCAACAAGTGCCCACCAATCTTGGGAACCTTGCTTATTGTTGGCTGGTTATTCAATGGTGTATTTTGATGGTGTAAATCGTTTCTATTTGGCACCAGAGCACCATGATTTATTAGAACGCTTCGCATTGCCACCTAATGTGTGGGACAGGTTTGAAATGGCAGAGCAGATTAAGCTGAAAGCGAGAATTGCAGAACTTGAAAGGCAACTTGCCAATGTTAACGACCATCGCCTAAAAGAGAGGGTTTAAATTACATCTCAAGCCGGGATCCCAGCTATGCCCCATTTCACCCAATATGGTACGGGCTAGGATGGCGGCTACATGATTTTCAGTCACACTGGGTGATTTGCTTCGAATTGAACTACTGCTTTCTGCCCTATTGCGTCCAGTCAAAAGTCACTATCGCTTGCTTGGGTCGAAACCTGCGGGTCACGAACCGCTGGTATCGGGGAATAGAAATTGAATAGGATGCAAGGGTGTATTCCATAATCTGAAATTTCATTCAGAAGTACATTGGATTTCGACCAGGGTTTCGTCCGGTGCCACGCTGTCGCCTTTTTTGACATGGACGCTGATTACAACGCCGCTTTGGGGAGCCTGTATCTCATTTTCCATTTTCATGGCCTCGATGACCAGGATTCCGTCTCCCGCTTCAACCTTGTCTCCAACCTTGGCCCTGACATCAACTATGGTGCCTGGCATGGCAGTGGTCACGCAGCCTTGGTGCGATGGGCGCGGGCGGCTGGAGCCTGATGCTGTTGGGGCAGATTTTTTCTTGGCATTGCTCTTGCCGCCCGAGACCTCGATTTCATTAAGGGTTTCGACGATGGCTTCTTCCGAAATGCCATCTACTGAAACATAGAACGGACGCTGGGTTTCACCATGATGTCCACTGCCGGTGAGTTTGATATGAAATGTTTCGCCATGCAAAGTGACTTTGAACTCGTTGGGTGCGTATCGTTCGGTTGATTGCGAGGCCGCCTCTTTTGGAAGCAACGGTTCAGGCTTGAGCGTGTTGGCGTTGCGTTCCTGCAGGAAAGTCTTTGCCATATCCGGGAACATTGCGTAAGTGAGAACGTCTTCCTCACTCTGGGCAAAGGTTTCGCTCTCGGTTTTGAGTTTGCTCATCTCATCTTCCAGCAAATCTGCCGGGCGACAGGTTACAAGCTCGTCATCGCCGACGGCAAGTTTTCTGACTTGTTCGTTGACTTTTCCAGGCGCTTTGCCGTAGTGCCCAAGCAAGTAGTTCTTGACCTCATTGGTGACCGATTTGTATCGCCCACCGGTAAGGATGTTCAGTACGGCCTGGGAGCCGACGATCTGCGAGGTCGGCGTGACGAGCGGCGGGTAGCCCAAATCCTCGCGCACGCGCGGGATTTCTCCCATTACTTCGTCCATCCGGCTAAGCGCGTCCAATTCCTTTAGCTGGTTTGACAGGTTGGAAATCATGCCTCCCGGCACATGGTTGACCAGTACGCGCGTATCCACGCCGGTAAAGGCGCTTTCGAACTGCCAGTATTTCTTGCGCACCTCGGTGAAATAGGCGGTGATTTCCTGCAATGCTCCCAAGTCCAGGCCGGTGTCGTACTCTGTGCCTTGCAGGGCGGCCACGATGCTTTCGGTAGAAGAATGGCTGGCACCTTCGCCGAAGGAGGAGTTGCAGGTATCCAGCATGGTGGCGCCCGCTTCTACCGCCTTGAGGAAACACATGGCGGACAAACCGGAAGTGGAGTGGCTGTGCAGGTGGATCGGCAGGTTGACGGCGGTGCGTAAAGCTTGTACCAGTTCGAAGGTGGCATACGGAGTGAGCAGGCCGGCCATGTCCTTGATGCATATTGTGTCACAGCCCAAAGCCTCCAGTTCGGCAGCCAGCAGGACGAATTGGGGAATGTCGTGTACCGGGCTGGTGGTATAACTGATGCAACCTTCGGCATGTTTGCCGGCTTTTTTTACAGCCTCGATGGAGACGCGCAGGTTGCGCATATCATTCATCGCGTCAAAAATACGGAACACATCCATGCCATTATCGGCGGACTTCTCAACAAATGCGCGTACCACGTCATCAGAATAGTGTCGATAGCCGAGCAAATTCTGGCCGCGCAACAGCATCTGGAGACGGGTGTTCGGCAACGCATTGCGCAATTTTTTCAGGCGTTCCCACGGATCTTCCCGCAAAAATCGCACGCAGGAATCGAAAGTGGCTCCCCCCCATGCTTCCAGCGACCAGAAACCAATGCTGTCCAATTTTGCACAGATGGGCAGCATGTCATCGGTACGCATCCGTGTTGCGATTCTGGATTGATGACCGTCACGCAGGACTAATTCGGAAATAAGTGTCTTTGCCATATTGTGAATTTACTAATTAAGTCAGGTTGAAATTTGGTGTTCCGATTACATGCCTTCGTGTGCCGCTATGGCGGCAGATATGGCCGCCGCCCTCAATTCAGGCGGAACTTTGGTGACGTAATCAATCAGTTCCGGGTGGGCTTCCACGAATCCGGTATTGAAGTCTGCATTTCTGAAATCCGGATGTTTCAGGATTTCCTGATAATAGGGGATCGTCGTTTTGACACCATAGACCACCATGTCGCTCAGCGCCCGGCGGCCGCGTTCGACAACGCCTTCCCAAGTGAGCGCCCAAACGGTGAGCTTGGCGCACATCGAATCGAAGTAGGGCGGGATGACATAACCACTATACATGGCGGCATCTATGCGCACGCCGGGGCCGCCCGGCGAATAGTAGCGGGTGATCTTGCCAAAGCTCGGCAGGAAGCCGTTCTTCGGATCTTCGGCATTGATGCGGAACTCCATGGCGTAGCCGCGAAAACTGACGTCTTTCTGTTTGTATTGAAGTTCAAGGCCATCTGCGATGCGAATCTGTTCCTGCACGATGTCGATGCCGGTGATGGATTCGGTCACAGTATGTTCAACCTGGACGCGGGTGTTCATTTCCATGAAATAGAAATTGTTTTCCTGGTCAAGGAGAAATTCGATCGTCCCGGCATTCTCATAACCCACTGCGCGAGCAGCCTTGACAGCCAGGCCGCCGATGTATTCGCGTTGCGCCTGGGTGATCTGCGGCGAGGGCGCAATCTCGATCAGTTTCTGGTTGCGGCGTTGGATGGAGCAGTCGCGCTCGAATAAATGGATCACATTGCCGTGGCTGTCACCCAGCACTTGCACTTCAATGTGCCGTGGATTGACCACGCACTTTTCCAGAAACACTTCCGGTTTGCCGAAAGCCTTGCTGGCTTCTGAAATCACCCGATCATAGTTGCCGAGAAGTTCCTTTTCATTATCGCACCTGCGAATGCCCCGTCCTCCGCCACCATTGGTGGCCTTGAGCATGACCGGATAGCCGATTGCATTTGCCAGTACGCGCGCTTCATCTACATCGGCCAGATTGCCCTCGCTGCCCGGCACACAGGGAATATCAGCGGCTAACATGGCGTTGCGCGCCTGGATTTTATCGCCCATCTGGCGGATTACGTCCGCGCTCGGGCCAATGAACTTGATGTCGCGGCGGGCGCAGATATCCGCCAGTTCAGGATTTTCCGAAAGAAAACCATAGCCCGGATGCAGCGCATCGCACCCAGAAGTTACCGCGACATTAACGATATTATGGGCGTTAAGATACCCCGTAACCGGCTCTGAGCCGATGTGGTACGCCTCGTCCGCCTTTTTCACGTGCAGAGCATGGCGATCGGCATCCGTGTAAATGGCGACCGATTTGATGCCCAATTCAGAGCACGCACGCACAATGCGAACCGCAATTTCCCCCCGGTTGGCGACGAGTATTTTTTTAATCACGAAATTGATCCAATTCCAAGCATTCAAACCCGCGAATTGTAACACCCGATTCTGTTTAGGGCACCTATAAAAACTTCGGAAGACACACATAAACTTTGCATGATGGTAAACTAAAACCGGACGCCGATAATGTGCGTATTCACCGGCAATAAACTTTGAATTGATCAGGGGAAGTCATGGTCAAGCACCCGGAACACGAAGAAAAAAACACAGCATCCGATAGTAGAAAACAATCGGACAGCAAAGCTGTGGCCGTTAGCATTTCTCCATCGAAGTCGGCCATTGTGCTGTTGAAATTGAAGCTCGTTGCAAACTATGCGATGTATGCCTCGCCGGTTCTGGCGGTTCTGGCGCTGATTGTCGGGACGTTTTCCCTTGCCGGCAATTTATCCACCCGGGAACAGCTTGGCGTGGCTGCAACCAGGCTGGAGAGTTTGAACACAAGCCTGTCCGCATCTAAAGATGAACTGGAAAAGCTCAAGGCAGCCATAGCACAGGGCAAAGCCATGCAGGAAGAGGAGCGCAAGAAGCAGGATGAACTGGTATCGGAAATCATTCGGAACGTGACCAATCTGCAAATCAGAATGAAGATTTACCCCACCCTGGAAGAGCAATTGATTCAACACGCCAGCACCACTCCTGCAGCCCAATCAGCAGTCAACGTTACTTCTGCTAGAGCGGGTGAATGACAGGTAATCACGCAGGGATTCTGGACATGGCAGGGTTGCTAGACAAATTACGCGATTACACAGAAGCGGTTTTTTGTGACATGCAACCTACCCGGAACAAGCACGATTAACCGGCAAGTATTCCGGCAGTCAATTTGGCCTCTTCAGCTTGTCTGGTTATTTGCCCGATCAAGTCCTCCGCTTGTTCCGGGTTGACTCCCAATGCGAGCCAGTCGTCCGGGGTGATTTCTGTAGGAATGTACTCGGGAATTCCCAAGGCAGGCAGTATCTTTTCTGCGAGGTTTAACATGCGCACCAGCGGTTGGCCGGCGATCGCATTTTCATTTTTTGGATCGTGGTGATAGCGAATTACGGCAACAATGCTGTCTGGCAAATTCCAATAGTTCGCAAGTTCCGCACCGAGTTCGCAATGGTTCATTTCGAGTAACTCCGCTTCGATCTCGGATGAGAAGCGGCCTTTCCCGGCAATGAACCGACTATGCAGTTGGTCGCTGAGTTCCTGGTCGAGATGGTTCAGCACCATGTATCCAATATCATGCAGCAGCCCCGCAAAGAATATGTCATCGAGATAAGGGCTTGCATCGCGTGGCATGGCACGGGAAAGTGCGCGCATTGCAATGGCGATGCAAAAGCTATGCAACCACAGTCCATGAATATCGAGTTTGCCGAAAGGATTTTTTGCCATTGATGTCATGAATACTACAGCCAGGGTGACAGACTTGACACGTGTGGTGCCCAGCAACATGGCGGCATCCAGCAAGGTAGTAATTCTTTTGGATGATCCAAAAAATGGGGTGTTGGCCAGACCGATCAGTTTGGCCGAGATTTGGGGATCTTTCTCAATCAGCTTGAGCATCGCTAATTCCCCCTCATTGCTTTCAAGATCAAGCGCGAGGATTTTTTGTGCGATCTCGGGCATGGTAGGAAGAGTGTTGATGTTGCGAATGGAGGCCTTCTGATTGACCGGCGATTTGCTGGAACTCATTTCATTCCTCCTGGAATATAAAGCTCGTTAGTGAAATCACCGGTAATTGTAGCCCGTTCTGCCACTCACGGATTCAACTTTGAGTAGCGCTACCCCATTTCGACAAAATCCCCTATCAAAGGAGCGATGAGATGAAGAAGAGTAAATGGAACGGGCATGCTTGCCCAATTTGCGTGGTTGGGGTATTGCATGATGGCAACAAGACCGTGACACAGGAATATAAAGGGCATCCCTACCAAGCCAAGGTGCGTGGGGCGTTTTGCGACAAATGCGACGAGGCCATCTTAGTTTACGATGCTATCGAAGAAGCCGCATGGCTGGCATTCCGGGATCAAGTTGATCGTCAAGCTGCCAGTGAGCTGGAATCCATTCGCAAGCGTTTAAAACTCACCCAGGCTCAAGCTGCAAAATTGGCCGGTGGGGGAAAAATGCATTTTCCCGCTATGAGCGCGGGCAGGCCAAGCCGGTGACTGCGGTTATCAATTTGTTCAAGCTGCTGGACAAACATCCTGATCTGATTAAAGAGCTGGCTTAACGTTGGATGCAAGTTTTATCACCCAAGAATAAATTATCTCAAGCACTCCGATTAAACTCTGCCCATGCAATGCGCGAAGGCCGTCTTCTTAATCGCCATCGACGGCCTGCCGGTGTCCACACAGCTCGCAACTGCCGCCGCGCATAGGAACCGTGAGTTCGCCGCAAGCATCACAGCAGGACTGACATTCACCTTTCTCTCTGACTGCTGCACATCATAGAGCTGCCGTTCAATTTGCGTGGAATTTGTCAGACAATCTGTCTCTTTATCACCCATTGCCGACTAAGCGACATAGATAATCTGGCCCCTACTTTTCTCCAAATACGTAGTAGGTAGTCATATCATTCCAAATGCCCTTTTCGGTATTTAACATTTCAAGCTCGCGCTCAAAATCAGACTGAGCCGCTGATAATTGTTTTTCAGTCATAGTTGACATTGGGTGCGGAAATTGTCCCGGAGCAGGATGCGTGGCAGTAACCCATGAATTCCGCGCATCATCTGTACTAATGTAATTGCCATCGGTATCGATTTTTATATCAATATTTCTGTAACCTGCTTGCTTTAATAGATTTTGGCATTTGTCTACCGTCCCTGTTGGCTTGCTCATCAAATATGAAACACCATATTTTTCGAGAACAGATTGGGCAACTACGCCAGTTACAAATGCATTCTCAGAGAACGCATGAAAGCCGACTTTTCCATTGCTTTTGAGTTTTGATCGCCAATGAGTCAATGCGAATTGGATGTCCGTCATCCATATCAATGCAGAACCACAAAAAATGTAATCAAAACTGTTTTCTTCAAAGGCAAGTGTTTCTCCATCCCCGATTTCAAATTTGATGTTCGAGAAATCAGCAGATTTTAGTTTTGTATTGGCTATTTGAATCATTTCTTCTGAAATATCAATTCCAACAACAGAGCCATGCGAGCCTACTTTTGATGCGGCATAAAAGGCAACCAT
>CAIQPV010000608.1 GCA_903873725.1 uncultured Nitrosomonadales bacterium | reverse complement strand
TTCAGCGAAGTTGCCGTGCGCCATGTCATCGCCTACACAGGAGCGAGGGAAAAACTCATACCAGGTGCTGTACTGTGCCTTTACCGGCTCAGACCATACGCTTGGCAGGTGGGGATAATCCGATGCCAAGCTGCGATCAGAATGTTGCCGCATCAGGTTTGCCAAGGTATGGGAACACGCCAAGACTGCGCCGGCATCAGGTTTGACAGAAAGCAATTCCCTGGCAAAGTGTTGGAGTTGCAACTGATTTTCGCCAATGGCACGCGCCGCTGCCTCTTCCACCAGCTTCGCGCCGCCCCGAAGTGCCAGGGCGATATCCTGAGCATCGTTGCGACGCACGAATTCTTGCTGCCAGGAAAAAAAATGATCAATCCAGGCGGTTATTGTGTAGACATATAGCCCAAGTTCGCCGAGTGGGAACGATGCGTGCCAACGATCATTGCCCAGTGGCAACATCGAAACCTCATGCCAGTCAGGTTCCGAACTGTGCCGGTAGCGCAACACGCAGATCAAAGCATCGTGACTGTCAGTGAACGCATCGGCCTCCACCGCCACGTTCTGACCAACAATCCGCTTGATCGGAAAACGCCCGGAGTCAATTTCCGGTTGTACATTTTCGATAATCACACGCCGTCTGCCGTCAAGTTTTTGTGCGTCTGTCATGAGCCGCCCTCTCGTTTAAAGAACAGCACAGACAGTGGCGGCAGACGCAGCATCAGTGAATGATACATTTCACCCGCCGATACGGGGCCTGCTTCTACGCCGCCAAAATTACCCACGCCGCTGCCGCCATAGAGTTCGGTATCGCTGTTGAGTACTTCATGCCAATAACCGCCGCTCGGCACCCCGACCAGATAATTTTTGCGGACGACGGGGGTGAAATTGCAAACCACCAACAGCACATCGTCAGCGCTGTAACCACGGCGCACAAAGCTCACCACACTTTTTTCCGCGTAGTTGCAATCCATCCATTGAAAGCCGTCACGGCTGAAATCTTGCTGATAGAGTGCCGCTTCACTTCGGTAAAAACGGTTGAGATCCTCGACCCAGCGTCGCAGTCCGGAATGCAACGGATATTGCAATACCGACCATTCCAGACTTTCATCGTGCTGCCACTCGCGTTTCTGTCCAAATTCGCCGCCCATAAACAACAGCTTCTTGCCCGGATGCCCCCACATATAGCCATACAATAAGCGCAGATTGGCGAACTGCTGCCATTCATCGCCGGGCATTTTCCCAATCAGCGAACCCTTGCCATAGACCACTTCATCATGTGACAAAGGCAGCACGAAGTTTTCGGAGAACGCATACCAGATACTGAAAATGACCTGCGCATGGTGATATTTTCGGTTAAGCGGATCTTCCGAAAAATACCCCAGCGTGTCGTGCATCCAACCCATATTCCACTTCAGGCCAAAGCCCAGGCCGCCAAAATTAGCGGGACGGGAAACCATGGGCCAGGCAGTCGATTCTTCGGCGAAAGTCTGGGTATCGGGGTAATCACGATAGATAGCAACGTTCAGATTGCGCAGGAAACTAACCGCATCCAGATTCTCCCGGCCGCCATTGCGGTTGGGAATCCATTCACCTTCCTTGCGGCTATAGTCCAGATAAAGCATGGATGCCACTGCGTCTATGCGCAGTCCATCAATATGATATTTAT
>CAIQPV010000607.1 GCA_903873725.1 uncultured Nitrosomonadales bacterium | reverse complement strand
GGTGGGTCAGATACTTTTCCCACATTTCACACAGCGCCTGCTCAAAATTTTGGGCAAAGCGTTTCCCGTCAAACAGTGGCGATGCCAATACCTGTCGGCGCAAGCCGGCACGCAAGGTTGAGAGCTTTGGCAAGTGACTTGCGAAGTCAATCGCTTTACTGATGTATTCGCTCCTGCTTGCTGACACCCAATCCGGCAGGCCTGCCGCATTCATCAAACTGGCACCTTGTCTCGACAGCAAGCTGTCACCTGCCAGAGTCAACGTTGGCACGCCCATCCATAGTGCTTCACAGGTGGTCGTGCCGCCCGGAAATGGAAAAGTATCCAGTATCATGTCCACCTCCGCATGAGCGGCCAGATACGCTGCGCGCGTTGTTCCACTTTTGAGTTCCACACGGTCAGGAGCAATGCCGTGACGCTGCAAGCGATTCAGCAGCTGTTGTACCTGCGCCGACTCGCCCAATTGTTGGCACTGCATGCGCAGCCTTGCGTCGGGCAGCTCGGCAAAAATCTCTCCCCATGCGGAGAGTACTTCATCGCCCACCTTGGATAATTTCTGGAAACAGCCGAAGGTAATCAATCCATTTTGCATTGCCGGCAAACCGCTCACGGGCAAGTCGTCAGTGGGGGGCGTAAAACACAACCTCGTGTCGGGCAGATACCAGACTTTTTCGGTAAATTGTCCGTGCTGATCGACTGGCACGCCTGTTGCATCAACCAGCACATAATCAATTTCTGCAACACCCGTGGTGGCAAAATACCCGAGCCAACTCGCTTGCACCGGTGCCGGTTTCCACGCAAACACCGGCAGGCGGTTGTTTGCAGTATGGCCGCAAAGATCGAGCAGAATATGCACGCCATCAGCATGAATCAGGCGTGCCGCAGCTTCGTCGCTAAAACCGGCCAGTGGTTTCCAGGATTTAAAACAAGGCCGAATTCGCGCAGTCAGTTCATCTTCCTTGTGTTGCGTAGGATAAGCGAAAAGCTCAATGCGGGACGGGTCAAGATAAGCCAGTACGCTTTCCAGAAAGAATCCCACGGGATGCATACGCAAATCACTGGAAACCACCCCCACTCGCAGGCGCCGGATATTTTCGTCAACGCAAGGCCAATTTGTATACGGGCGCGCCAACCGGGTGGCCATCTTGCCAAAGCTTCGGGCTTCGGCCAACATCATTTTGGTAGATTGGTTGTCAACAAAATTGAGCGTGAATAGCATATTGCTATACGCGGTGAGATAATCAGGTTTGAGTTCCATCGCCCGGCGGTAACTTGCCACCGCGTCCTCAAACAATCCCAACTCACGCTGCACATTGCCCATATTACTGTACGCACCGGCAAAATTCGGATTGCTTTCCAAAGCCCGGCGAAAACTTGCCATTGAGCTTTCAAGCTGCCCGATATTTTTAAGCACAATACCCAGATTATTGTGCGCCTCGGCAAAAGTGGAATTGATCTCCAGCGCCCGGCGGTAGCTTGCTATTGCGTTTTCATATTGCCCGATGTCTTGCAAAGCATTACCGAGTTTATTGTGCATCACTGCATCATGGTCATTCGATTGCCTTGTTTGACTCTTGCTTTCGCAACACTTCTTGAATTTTTTTCCGCTACCGCACGGGCATGGATCGTTTCTTCCCGGCTTCACGTTCAACATTCTTCCCTTATAGGTTATGTACCAACAATTACTTGCAATATATTCGATGGTAGAACCAGCAGATTACAAAAGGATGACAACGGACTGGACGGATGAGTCTGCCCCAAGGCAGACCTGATTACCACACCCCACGGTAAATTTGTTCTCGACAAAACGTAGGGTGGGCACGCTTTTGTGCCCACGCTGAACTCAATACTGCGTGGGCACAGAAACGTGCCCACCCTACATTCTTTTTAATCCGTTTGTCATCTGTTATCAATAAAATTGATAAAGTAATTTACTGAAAACTTAAGGTTAATACTATGAAAACATTCCTCCATGTGGGCTGTGGCCCTGTACGAAAAGAACAAACCACCAATGCCTTCAACACTCCCGAATGGAACGCACTGCGCTTCGACATAGACGAAAAGGCGAATCCGGACATTGTAGGTACGATGCTGGACATGTCCGCTGTTGCGGATGCGTCTGTCGATGCTGTGTTCTCAAGCCATAACATCGAACATTTATACCCTCACGAAGTCATGGTTGCATTGGCAGAATTTAAGCGAGTACTCAAGGATGATGGATTTGTCGTTATTGTTTGTCCCGACTTACAGTCAGCCTGCGCCTTGATAGCTGAAGATAAATTGACGGAACCTGCCTATACTTCGGCAGCCGGCCCGATTACACCACTCGATATTCTGTACGGACACCGACTCCAAATGGCGCATGGCAATCTGTATATGGCGCACCGTTGTGGTTTCACGCAAAGAGTACTGGCAGGCACACTGGATGAGGCTGGATTTCCGGCTGTTGCCTGCATGCGTCGGCCATCTCATTTTGACTTGCGTGCCGTGGCAAGCAAGGCTGAGTTGAGCGAAGAAGACATTCGCGCTTTGGCTGCGACGCATTTCCCGGAGTGAGCTCTAATTCCGTTTCTATTTCTATACAGTAATTATTATGTAGTAGGGTGAGCACAAAAGCGTGCCCACCCTACATTCTGTGTTTTACCGCCTTTATCAAAAAATCTTCCAATGCGCGCACAGGTGCAACATCGTCGAACAAAACATCACGGGACATTTCAATGCGATGATGCACACCTTGCCGATACTCAGCTTCCCTGACCAACTTGACCGCCAAGTTGACATATTCCTCTTCTGTGCCGGCTATTAATTCTGTCAGCCCTATCCTGCGCAATATTCCGCTTGCCAACCTGCCACGCATGAATTGCCCTTCCCTCGTTACAATGGGCAAGCCGCATTCCACTGCCTGCATGGCCGTATTGAAGCCGGAAAATCCTATCGTATCCAAAAAAATATCGGCATGTTTCATCAAACCGTAAAATGAAGCTTTATCCTGCCAGGGAATGAATTTTAGATAGTCTTTCGAATCCATATTCGCTGTGGCGAAAGATACTTCCAGCCGCCGGTTCAGCTTTTCAGACAAACCGCGTAAACCATGCGTAAACAAAACCAGTTGGCACCGGCCCAGGCTACGTGCGATTTCCACCAATACCCGATCATGTTGCGGCGCGTATTTGAATGGAACCCCGGGACACAAAATGACAGGAATGCCGGAGTCAATGCCCAAACTTGCGAAATCAGGCTCGGCGCTTGCCACGTGGGGAGCCTGATAGTGGCATCCCAAATTTGGCAGGCAGATCAGTTTTTCAGTGTAATTATTTTGTGCCTCCGGTGGTTCAAAGTATTCGGCAGACAAAAAATAATCCATGGTAGGTAACCCGCTGGTTTCCGGATGTCCCCATGAAGTAACCTGGACAGGCGCAAGTCGCAAACTTGCCAGCTTTATCGTCATTTCATCCATCCCGATTTCCGGATAAACAAGCACATCTGCATGTTTTTCTAAAATCGCTTGTGTCCACTGTGCAAGGCTTCTTTTACCCTGCGTGAAACTTGAAGAATTGGATTTTGCCCATAGCGATTCGTCGTCAAGTCTGGAACCCACATGGAATACATTTAGTTCAATACGATTCCTGTCCAGATGGGTAACCCAGCCCTTTACAATGGCGTCCCATACCGAGTGTCTGTGGATATGCGCCGATATAATTCCGACCCGGACTTTGGCGTCCGGCAAAACGGGTGTAGCGGGGATAATCTGCTTTTCATGCCATTGCTTCATCAAGCGAACACAAAGCTTTCCGTACCGTAAAAGGAAGTCCCGATTGTTCTCTTCCTGATAGGCCAGATAAAACGGCAGAGAAGACCCCACCGCCTGGTATCCCTGCGCCAATTGTTCGTCGTCAAAACAGGCACTCAATTCCGCGATTACGTGCGGAAACTGCGCTCGACAGGTCTCTATCTCCTCGCTTGAATCCGCGATCATGGGAATCCGGGCCATCGCAAGTTGCCAGCGAACTTCGCCGAAATCCGGCTTGAACTTCAGCGCCAGGAGATAACTTGCCACGGCTTCGTGCAGTAGCCCCTGGTCTCTAAGAACATTGCCAAGATTGAGATGCACCACGGCGAAATCCGGTTTGAACTGAAGTGCAAGCCGGTAACTTGTCACTGCGTCGTCCAGTTGCTCAAGTTCTCGCAGCGCATTACCAAGGTTACAGTGTGCTTCGGAATATTGTGGCTTGATTTTCAGCGCGCCGCGAAAACTTGTTACCGCGGCATCAACTTGCCCTAGGGCGCGCAACGCGACGCCCATATTGTTGTGCGCCTCGGCGAAATCGGGATTGCCCTGTAGCGCTCTGCGGTAACTTGCGACAGCGTTATCGAGTTGTCCGAGGCTTTTAAACACATTGCCCAGACTGTAATGTGACAATGAATTATTGGGTTCGATCTGCAGCGCCCTGCGATAGCTTGCCACTGCGTCAGCAAATCTTTCGCTGTTTTGCAAAGCAATGCCCATATTGCAGTGCACGATGGCGTCATCAGGTAAAAGTTTGGTAGCCATTTGCAATGCGGACAAAGCATCTTTTCCTTGCGTCAGCTGTGCGGCCCCCAACATGCCCCATACGAAGCCGGAATCTGGAAATTGTCGCGCAAGCAAGTTCGCTTTGTTTTCAACTTCCAAGTATCTTCCGGCATTAAACAGGGCAGCAAGCTGATTGGTTTCCGCAGATGGCGGTCTTGCGTTCCTGGCTGGTGCGCTCTGTCCCGCAAGGCGAGTTTCAAATTTGTCAGCGCAACATTTCTTGAATTTTTTTCCGCTACCGCAAGGGCATGGATCATTTCTTCCCGGTTTCACATTCGTTCTCTATAAAAAGCTGATATTGCGAATATTCATCGAGCAAGCAAACGCTTACTCAGTCGTGACAAACAAAAACATTATTTATGGCAACGCCAAACAGCCTTGGCGACTTAGCCGACCTGTACTTTACGCGGATAGTATTCAGAAATTGTGACACGATCACTTCACAATTTAACCGTCTTTCCAGTCTGGCATTCTCTTCAAATGCAATCGCATCATGTATTAATAATTTAATCTCCTTAGCCTACTATATGGCTTTAGTAAATGAACCATCGTAAATCTGGAATTCTCCATGAATGTTAAAGTAGGTAGAAATGACCCCTGTCCCTGTGGCAGCGGCAATAAATACAAAAAGTGCTGTG
>CAIQPV010000606.1 GCA_903873725.1 uncultured Nitrosomonadales bacterium | reverse complement strand
GTCGGTTTTTTTCTGAGTGAAATAAACCCGATGATCGTACCATGGTCAGTAATCGGTGAAACGGTGGCGCGCACCCAGTAATAGTCACCATTTTTGGCGCGATTCTTGACGATACCGCACCATGGATAACCGCTATTAACCGTATCCCATAAATTTTTAAATGCCCATTCAGGCATATCCGGGTGACGGACAATGTTGTGATTTTCCCCGATCAGTTCTTGGCGGGAAAATCCGCTGATCTCCACAAATGAATCATTCGCGTATGTAATGATCCCCTTGGTATCGGTCTTCGTGACAAAGACTTGGCTTTCTGCATAAGCAATTTCACGCTGCGTCACGGGCAAATTTGATTTCATCATCTTCTCTCTCTATCGGCACTTCAGCCTTTCTATCGGAAAGGTATTTCATTTCTTTAGTTTTTCAAGCTCCGATTAGATGGCAATAAGTTGCGCAATTAATCCGGGGAAATCCGGAAATTCCTCAATCAACGGGAAAAATCGGTACATAGGCGACCTCAACCACTTCCAGTTCCTCCACGCCGCCGGGAATATGCAACGTCACCATATCGTCTGGGCGGGATTTAAGCAACGCCCGCGCCAGCGGTGATACCCAACTGATCAGCCCGCGTCCGGCATCGGCTTCATCCACCCCGACTATGCTGTAGGTGCGCATTACGCCGTCCCGCCCGCACACCGTCACCGTCGCGCCGAAAAACACTTGGTCGCAGTCTATCCTCTGTGCCGGGTCAACCACCACCGCATTATCCAGGCGTTTGGAAAGAAACCGAATGCGCCGGTCTATCTCACGCAGCCGCTTCTTGCCGTAAATGTAATCGCCATTTTCAGAACGATCACCATTGGAAGCGGCCCAAGTGATGGTATTCACCAACGCCGGACGCTCGATCTTCCATAACTGGTCGAGTTCATCCCTGAGACGCTGGTATCCTGCGGGTGTGATGTAATTTTTCAGGCCGATAGGAAGCTGCTGTGGCAACTCCAGTTCTTCGTCATTATCGGTTTCCTTGGTAAATGCTTTGCTCATGGCCGGGGGATTTTAGCACGAGGCAAAAAGGTTAAAATGAGGAATGTCATGCCCAAGGCGCGAATTGGAATGCGTTAACTTGACTGTCCACAGGAAGAAATATTTCCTGCTGGCAAACCGATCAGGAGTTTTTCTCAACCACAATAAACCAGCGGCCACGGACATTTTTCAGTTGCAGTTCTTTTTGAGTTTCTATTTCCCTGTAACTGTCGGCACGAAAATCCTGGGCGAAATGTACACTTGCAATATCCCCGCCGGAATAGTTGATTTTCATGTTTTTCAGGGTGACTTTTATAGAACTGTACTTGCTCAATCTCGATTGGCGCTGCGCTTCCCAATCTGTCCGCCGCATTCCTTCAGGAAGGATGAAGTCATCCGCATAAAAAGACAGGTATTCCCCCGCATCTCTCCGCGACCATGCATCAGCCCATTGCAAAACCGCCCGGCGAATTTCCGCTTCTCCCTCCTGACGCGGCTTGACAGGAACATTATTGGTTACGCCCCCCGTCACCGGAACCGCAGGAACGGCTGTACGAACCGTTGAAACAAAGGGGGTATCTTTAACGCTGGAAGGAGCGGTATCGCCGCCAGACCGGACAAGCGCCGCACTCTGCAAATTGTCGAACACCCGGGAACCGGCAACCACGAAAAACACCCCACCAATGACCATCAATATCACCACCAAAAACCCGACATTGCGCCGATTCACGCCGGAAAAAGTCGGTCTGGCTGATGTCACCTGCCCGTCCATCCTATCCCTCACGGAACGGGCAGTCGTAATAATCGTCCGAACGGCAACTCCCGCAGCCTGAACTTCAGCTTTATGTTCGTCCGCAACCGCCTCCATCCGCGCCTCTTGCGCAAAGTTTGCGGCACATTCTTCGGCTTGCAGCCGAAGCTCCTGCGCCTCGCGTTCTGCGGTGGCCAACCGCAGTTTTTCTTCCTGCGCCACCCGCAGGGTAAGTTGTTCTTGATTTAGTTTTTCCTGTTCGATCCGTGCTTCGATCTGGACGGCCAACTGGCGTTCTGCCTCAATGCGCGCGGCAATCGCCAGCCGCTCCGATTGTTCAATCTGCGTCCGCTCTCGCGCAAGCCTTTCCAGCCGGGTCTCTTCTGCAAGCTGGAGGGTAACTTGTTCGGTTCGCCGTGTTTCTTCAGCCGCGCGTTTGCGTGCTTCCTCTATTGCATCCTCGTGGGAACAAGACTGTGCCGCCAATTCTTCGATTCGCAATTGGCATTCTTGTTCCTGGCGCGCAGCAGAGGCAATGCGCAACTGCTCCTCGTGCGCCGCTCTCCTGCTTGCTTGCGCACGCTCGATCATTTCCTGTTCGATCCGCGCTTCGATTTGTGCGGCCAACTGACGTTCGGCTTCAATGCGCGCAGCAAGCGCTGCCCGCTCCGATAGTTCAATTAGCACCCGCTCGCGCGCAAACGCTTCCAGCCGCGCCTCTTGCTCAAGCTGGACGGCATATTCTTCGGCTCGCCGTTTTTCTTCAACAGCCCGTTTACGCGATTCTTCTATCGCCGCTTCGTGCAGCCGCATTCGCGCAGCTTGTTCCTCTGCCCGTAGCAAACGCTCCTGTTCTTCACGCTCGGCAACAACCGACCTGAGCTGTTCTTCGTGGGCCGCCCGTTGGGCAGCCTGCGCGCGCTCAATTTTTTCCTGTTCAATCCGCACCTCAAGTTTCGCAGCCAACAGGCGCTCCACTTCGATACGCGCGGCAAGCGCGCCACGCTCCGTTTGTTCCGCCTGTATCCGCTCCCTTGCCAGAACTTCAAGTCGGGTTACTTCCGCAAGCTGCGCGTCAAACTCTTCAGCCAGCCGGCCATTTTCTGCCGCACGTCTGTCTGCTCTCTCTATCGCCGCCTCAAGGATGTGTACTTGAATTTCCAGTTCTTCGCTTCGCAATTGATATTCTTGCCCTGCGCGTTCGGCAGTAACCAAACGTAACAGATCTTCGTGCATACCACGCTGGTCGCCCGGTTGGCGCCCGACTTTTTCCTGTGCGATCCGCGCTTCGAGTGATTTCAAATGATCATAAATTCTGCTCATGCAGATTTTTCCCAAAGCATATTAAGCCGAGCAACGAAGCGGCAGCTTGCCACAACGTTGGCAACACACCACACCTTTACTTCGGCAACATAACAACCAGGACAGACTAAAATTCGAAGAGCAACAACTAATGGTGGTTTCTAAACAATGATATAGCAACACATTACAAAAATGTCAACAAGAAAAAAACCCAGTTAGCTATTGGCTAACTGGGCTTAATGTTTACAATGCTACATTAAGTTGTCCCTAGAACGGTATGTCGTCGTCAAAATTATCGAAGCCTCCACCCTTGGCGGGGGCTGGTTTGCTGGCGGCGGGTTCGCCGGATGAAAGGCCTGACGGAGCGGGTGTGGCTGGTTTATCCACCACTTCAAAGTTACCGCCACCGGTGGGTTTCCCGCCCAACATCTGCATCTGGTCAACGATGATGTCAGTGGTATATCGATCCTGTCCTTCCTTGGTTTGCCATTTGCGCGTTTGCAATTTACCTTCAACGTAAACTTGCGAACCTTTTTTCAAGTATTCCCCGGCCACTTCCGCCAAGCGCCGGTAGAACACCAGATTGTGCCACTCGGTTTTTTCCTGTTTTTCGCCACTTTTGTCTTTCCAGTTTTCCGAAGTTGCCAGTGTGGCGTTAGTCACCGCTTCGCCGTTGGTCATGTAACGCGTTTCGGGATCCTTGCCCAGACGTCCCACCAGAATCACTTTGTTAACCGACATTTCACGCTCCTTGAATAGGGTATAGCTTTGGCGGGTTGTGTCCTCCATGTTACGGCCTGCAACCCGCACAGGCAATGGCTTACACATCTTCCAATATTATAAGTTACCAAGATACAGGCTCCGGTACGCAATGAACCTCATTGAAACTCCAGCCAATCCCGGCAACAGACTCATCAACATTCATTACATCAAGATTTGAACTTTTGGAATGATACCGCATACCTCAAAGTTACGGAATGCAACTTGTTACCAAAGGCTATCAGTATGGCCTGATCTCTTCCATTCTCATGCCGGATAGTTCAGCCTGGCTTTTAGCGAAGTGATATTGGTAAAGCGACGTTTCTTAACTTAACTGTAAACGGTTCCATTAGTCAAAACCAAGAGGCTGGATGCACTTGGTCAGCACCAGGCGCAATATCATCAGGCAGGTTTTCAGAAAAAGCTGAATCAATCACACAGCGATCCTGTGTTTGAGCCATCTTTCCTATTATTTAAAAAAACCTGTTGCTACGACACCTGTACCTGCAAGTCATGCGACAGGTTGAGGTTTCTTTTTTGGCTTCTTTGCTTCCTTGTTTTTCCGCTGCTGACCTTTAGCCATATCTTTCTCCTTGTTACTGGGACAGTTACGACAACTTCAACTGTATACCCGATTTCCTGCCGCCCGATACTGGAGGAATATATCCAGCCACACGGCACAATGTTCCCTCGGTTTTATTTCCTTTTACAAACCGAATCGAATGACACAACATAACCTCACTTTTTCCAGCCAGTTCAGACAATTTAAGGCGCACATTAACAAGAGTGTAGCCTGTAGCCGCCGCAATTTCTGTGTCAAATCTTTCCCCGTACTGTTGCAGGTATTGCAGGATATCTTCCATGGATACGTTACCGTGCCTGAAATACAGGTTAAGTTGTGACTGTACTCCTATGCCCAATTCAATGTTGGGTAAGTTTAATATAGTTAAGCATCCCACGGAAGAAGTAGCGATAGGGACAATAAAAAACCGTGATATTAAGCCTGAGTCTTACTCCATGAATGAAGTTCTCCAATATCCGAAAAAACACGGCTAGCGTTCCGACTCTGTGATCACAGAGGTACATGTATTCGCAAAAATCATGGTAAACATTTACTGGCATTGGTAAGTTACCAAGAAATGTACCATGTATTTGGGCTGGAACAACTGGGCTATCCAGAACTGACACGGATAATAAATATCCATAACATATTGTTTTTATTATTTTTTAGAAATGACGGTTAACTCAGCTTCAGCCAGTCGCATTTCACGTCTTCATTCCGCAAAAACCAACCCAAAGGAGGCACTCAAGCTTCACAATTGTTGGCACTCAAAGTCAATCAAATAGCCGGTTGTGTTGCATTCCGTTAAATGCTCATCAATTCTTTAATGGTTTCCAGTCATCTTCAGCAGTTTTTTTGGTAATTTGGGTGGTTATCGTAGGGCATCAGCATAAATATCCAAGACGCCACTCCTTTTTCCAGCAAGTGGTTCATGCGCTCTAAGATATTATACCGGAAGAAGACTCGTTCAACCAGAGCGTCCCACAACAGATGCCGTTGCCATCAACTCTTCAATCAAGGCCATTGAAGCCTGCCCTGAACAGTTAAACGGATTCAGCGTCGCCTGCTTTGCGTACTTGAGCAGCAAAGAAGGATTGACTGTCGAAACGTCCACATGCCCCATAGTCCAACCACCGAAGTGGCGCTCGGAGATTTCCTGGTAACTAAGGATACGCACATTGGTATGGCGGTCGTCACGCACGATTGTGTTATACAACTCACATACTTCGTCCCTTCCTCCTTCGAGTACCTGCAAGAACAAGTCTTCGCTGTAGCACAATATTCCTGTAATACCAAGCTTGGGATTGTGCTTTAGCGACTGCGAAAGTATGGAATCTACCACGTTGTTTTTCACGGGGGCCGCTGCACGGCTTGCATACAGTAAACGGACAAGCATTTGATCCTCAGACTTTCAGATTGATTAAAGAAAGAAATTCCCGGCGCAGGGTGGCGTCCTTCAGGAACGAACCGCGCATAACGCTGTTGATCATCTTGGTTTCCAAATCCTTCACGCCACGCCAGTGCATGCAGAAATGGTCCGCTTCCATCACCACAGCAAGACCGTCCGGACTAACTTTTCGCATTAGCAAATCGGCCATTTGGGTGATCGCCTCTTCCTGAATTTGCGGCCGACTCATGATCCACTCGGCCAAGCGCGCGTATTTTGAAAGCCCGATCAGATTGGAATGCTCATTAGGCATCAGACCTATCCACAACCGTCCCATGATGGGGCAAAAATGATGACTGCATGCGCTGCGAATCGTGATCGGACCGACAATCATCAGTTCATTCAGTCTTTCAGCGTTCGGAAACTCAGTGACTTCAGGCACTCGAACATACCGTCCCCGAAAGACTTCAGTCAGGTACATCTTTGCAACTCGCCGCGCCGTGTCCTGAGTGTTGTGATCGCTGTCGGTATCGATAACAAGACTGTTCAGGACTCCCTTCATCTTGCCCTCAACTTCATCGATTAATGCATCGAGATCACCAGGCTCAAGAAAAGCAGCAATGTTGTCGTTTGCGTGAAAGCGTTGTTTGGCCCGAGAAATTCGTTCGCGAATCTTGATTGAAACGGGCGGGTGCGAAGGCTTTTCTGGCACGGGAGGGTTTTGGCTCATAATAGACTGTAATGTTTACCTTGATCAAAATTGTCGCAACAAACCACTTCGGAGACAACAACTGCTGATTCTGGCCTACCGTCAGAAAAAAATAGATTGGCTTATTATGCCATTTCGTGATGGGGTTCAGTGAAAATCACCCCATATTTTCCTGGGACTCTATCTTCTTGCTCAACAGCTTTAAAGTCAGTGAGCTACATGCAATTGTTAAAATAACGCTTCCAACAAGTGCTCCAATGATTGGCACTGCGTTAGCTTTTGGTTGAGGAAGGAAAAGAACAGACCTACCGCTGCTGGAACAAACAGCAATCCTAAATGTTGTCTGAATGCATCTGATACAAAGGCTAAAGCCAATTAAACAGATTTTTTGCATTTGGTGCTTGAAACCGCCCCTCGTAAAATAGAAACTACTTTTGTGCAATCGATTAAAGCGTCAGATTGCGCCAATCATCAACCGCAACAACGATATCGGATATCAATTTAATCGGCACCTTGAATTGTCTTGATGCTGTGCTACCCACCCTTCTCTCCCAGAGGAAAGGGGGGTCGGCATTGTCGCTTCCATCGCCGGATTGAGCGGACTGCCACTAGCGCTGATCTACGGCCCGACCAAAGCTGCGCTCATCAATCTGTGCGAATCTCTCTATCTCGATCTGCATCCACGCGGTCTCAGCGTGTATCTCATCAATCCGGGATTCGTTGCCACACCACTTACCGCCGATAATGATTTTGCCATGCCAGCCCTGATTTCTGCATTTACCGCAGCGAGTGAGCTGCTACACGGAATCGAAAGTGGCGAGTTCCACATCCATTTCCCAAAACGCTTTACTAACTGGCTGCGCTTGCTCCGGCTTCTTCCCTACCGCTGGTATTTCTGGCTGATACACAAATTTACCGGACTATAATGCGTCAAGCCGAACTCACGAACTTAATCCAATTCTTCGAGGGCTTGTCTCAAGAGAACTTCGGAACGCTTGGCGAACTATTCAGCTCGGACGCCAACTTCCTATGAAGTTGGTTGCGCACCAATAAACTGAAGGAATATCCGCCCCACTTCCCCTTCCATGGATTCGCAGATTTGTATGGTCATGTCTGGCGTTATGTAGTAATCCATGGAACTGCTCATTTCCACTAGATTATCGTCAGTGCTTAAACCCATAACCCAAGAGGGCATACTTCTAAATTGGTTATCTGACTCAAGCACAACTTTTATATCTGTATGTCTTGGATCTCGAAGAATAGCTTCAAACAACTCATTAACTTCTTTTTTCCCACCTTCCAGAAGTTGCAGGAATTTACCGCCGTGAAAAATCAGCAGTCCGGACAGGTTCAGGCGAATGTTTTTGTATTGCGACTTGGTCAATATATCCCTTAACTGCTCCTTGGTGAGGACCTCAGTCGGGCGGCTTTCATAAACCAGTTGATGAATTGCCAAGTTATCCCGCTTTTTGAAGTGCTTGAGCCGCTCAAGAGCGTCCTTCGCTTTAAGCAGCTTTGATCGGCAGGAACGCAAATCCTCGGTCAGTTCATTTGTGTGCTGATAACGATCCTGCGGATTTTTTGCTAAGCATTTTAGAACGATGGGATCCAGCATGTCTGGAACGTTAGCCATCACCGAGCTGGGCCTAGGAGGGTCTTCATTGACAATCTGATACATGATCGAATTGGAGTTGTCGCCGGCGAATGGGTTAGTTCCTGTCAGCATCCGATACAGCACGGTACCAAACGAAAAAATATCCGAGCGCGAGTCAACTGAACTGCTCATCACCTGTTCTGGAGACATATATAAAGGTGAGCCGATAATCTTGCCATCTGCCGTATGGGCAGAAAGGGCCGCCATTCTTGCAATGCCGAAATCTATGATTTTTACCCGGCGATCCTGCATTACCATGATGTTTGAAGGTTTAATGTCACGGTGAACAATTCCATTTCGCTCGGCAAAGGCCAGCCCGGTAGCCACCTGTATTGCAATATCCAATACTTCATCAATGGACGGGCGGTGCTCATCTGCGAGGATACTCTCCAATTCCCGCCCTACAAGAAGCTCCATAGCGATATAAACCACATCGCCACTCTTTCCTACGTCGTGAATAGTGACGATGTTCGGGTGACCCATCCCTCCTGCCGTCCTTGCTTCCAGATTGAATCGGGTTTCGTATTCGTCCCTTTCGTTCTTGTTCAGGCTTTGCAGATCGATTGCCTTGAGGGCGACAAAGCGGGCTATAAGTGGGTCTTTGGCTGTATAGACGACGCCCATGGCCCCACGCCCAAGTTCTTCAAGGATCTCATAGCGACCAAGTTTCTTATCCATTAATTTTCCCGATGTGCCAGCATTTTGAGTGGGGAGGTTACTATTCACCTCTACTGATTTTAGGCGAATGCGATTTTCCGGAATTGTTAAGCAGCAAGTCATTCTGCCATATTACATGCCTGAAATCGGTCAGTCATGAAAGACAAGTTCAGGCAGATTTAACTCAGTCAAAGCCCAAGGCGAATCATACCTTGTATGGCAGCAATGTAGCGAGGAGCGGCCATTGAATTTCACCTAACTGAAGCTTTGTTTATGGCGTGATGCAGATGCTCATATTACCAAATTGCTCGCCATAAAGTGGCTATTGAACTTCTGCCACTATATCTGTTGTTCAGGCACAATAACTGAGCGCCATCAAGAACGCCGCAGATGTCCATAAGCCGTCAACGTCTGCAAGCGAGTATCAGTAATTGCGCGTCCAACGGTAAAATGGTACATGCTTTGGCAGGTCTGGGTTTTTATGCCTAGCAAGTCGTGTACTTCATCATCGAAATAGCAGCCGATGCCGGTGCCGCACACGTTCGCAGCTTCTGCTTCAAGATAGAGCACTTGCCCCAGCATGCCGGCTTCCCAAAAAAGTTGGCGGTAAACCCACGGGCTTGAGGTCAGGTTGTTTTTATATTCGGCCAGCATGCCTAGGCTGAACACTCCGTCTGCGGCGATATCCTGATGACAGGACAGGGCTCGTGAGACGTTTTGAGCATCAGCTCTGAGAAGCCGGAACAAAGAGAAATGCGCGGGGCACTCTGGTATGGGTAACCACTCGAATTCGGCAGATAGTTCAGAACGCAGTTTTGCTTCCACATGCTCGTTGCGCATAAAAAGATAGAGTCCGGGAGCAAGGCCATCAACCCGATGGACGAATAGCACTAAATGAATCCGGGGTTCCCACACTACCACGTCCCATGGTGCCATGCTGGCGCGGGGCAAAGTCATATCCAGCATGCGGTAGAACGCCTTGGCCGAAATAGAAGTGCTACCATCGAATTCCTGGGCGCTACGCCGCTGTTTGATGATTTCGACGGCACTGAGTTGGCATGCACTGCTGATTGGTGCGGGAAGGTTGGGTGCAGGCCAGTTTGTTTGGCGGGTGTGTGGCTTGTAGCAGGCATCAGCCACTTCGTCTATCACCGGCCAAGGATGTGGTGGTTGGGGTGACAGCACATTGGCCTGACCTTGCCAGTGGCCGCCCTGTGTTGCGGTCACCAGCGCAGATGCGTCAAATCCGGCTATGACAGCATCAGTGCGAGTTGTTGTTACCTGCATCATGATGTCAGGGTGTTCCCGTTCCGCCGCTTCGAAATCCACTTCCCGCTCCACGCCCAGAATTGCGCCAATATCAGCATCTCCCCAAGCATCGAGAAAATGCACTTGCCAGCCCAACATGGCAGCGGCATAGCTCAGCGCGGCAATGGCATGCCCCACGTCATGCTGGCAATAGCGAAATGCACGTTCGCCATATTTCCATGCTTCGCGCCAATGGGCCGAAGACAGACCAATCAAAAAGGAGTCAGGCGGCATGATGCGTGTTTTCTCGTGCCCAGCCTGCGCGAAATCGCAGCGCTGTTCCAGTACGTGGTCACGGCTCACGTAATGATGTACGCCGTCAGGGATGCCGCCGCAACCTTGCACCACCAGATAAGCCTCAGTGGGGTGTAGATTGCCGCTGGATGGGTTACAGCGTAGCGCCCAGCCGGTGCTATCGTATTGCTTCCACGCAGAAAGACCGAAAGAAAGTTCCAGCAGGGCTGCGATATTAGGCAAGGTTAACGCTTGCACTGGGATTGCACCTGGATGGTATAGCTCTGTATAGAGCGGTTGAGTTCCTGCGCCCAGCAAAGGTAGTTCCAGTTTCGTACTTCCAGCAAAGGTACGAAAGGGATCGGGCTGATTTTTCCAGTCCAATCCATCTGGCCCCGCTGCATAGTGTTGAAAATGGTGTTTAGTGCGCTGGTGATAATCGAGGACGATTTCGAGAGGGGATTTCATGTTTTACCGGGCTTACGAAGATTTGTGGAGCGGCTAGATTTATCGAGTTGTAAGCGCGCAAGCTTTTCGGCATTCTCAATTTTTATTATCAGTGATTTTTTCACTAATGCGAAAAAGTCGATCAAATTCTGCATGGGATAATCATCCTGCACGCCACAATCCTGAAAGAATTCGGCAATCCAAAGTGAATCCAATTCGTTTTTACCTGTCTCTTGCAAATATTCCGTTGCGGCCATCTCGACATAATCAGTCAGTTTGCGCATCGAATCTCCCGATAAATATTTTGCAAGCCTATGAATGTTGTTTGTCCACAATTCTTCTGCCCCGTGTCAAAATATAGCCAGCCAGTTCCTTGTCTGTTTTCATTATGTGGTTGACCAGCCAAGACTTAAGATAATCAAGTAGTCGAACTACAGTTTTAGTTGGCTCAACACAATCTACGGTCTCTATTAGAATCACTTCTTTGGCAAATTTTCGATGTTCAGAAATGTGGTGTGCTTTGTGTGTGCTCGAAGTTAAATGCTCCATCAAGCGTTCCTCGGTTTTGAAATGAAACTGCGCATAAGCCGTAAGTCTTGGTAATACATTCTTGAGTGCTTCAGCGTTGCGCCCATTTTCATGAGCAATCTCAAGTTCGTTGATAAGCTCTATCAGTTTCCGATGCTGCTGGTCGATTTGCCGAATGCCAGTTTCAAGGCTGTAGTTCCATGTAAGTAGCATATTCAATATTGAATAAGGCAGAAAAATTGCTAATATATGATTTAAGGAACCTTTAGTTTATTCAAATATTCTTTGGTTGAAGGCAGAATTGGTCCTACGCTCAGGCTTATTCACAAGCTCTCAACCCGAACCGCTACCGTCAAGGCTTGGGCTGCGCTACCTAGAACTACACCCCGTAACGGAGTTACATCTGAAAATTCCCGACCCCAGCCAAGCGTAACAAACTCAAGATTCGCAAGTTTACCATTAGTGGGGTCGAAGGCCACCCAACCCAGGCCAGGGCAGTGGCCGGCCACCCAAGCATGTGAAGCATCGGCACCGACCAAAGGCGTTGCACCTGCGGGGGCAAGATTGAGCACATAACCACTGACGTACCTGGCGGGCATGCCAAGGGAGCGCAGACAACTGATCATAAGATGTGCGAAGTCCTGGCAAACACCCCGGCGGTTCTTTAACACATCTTCGACTCGCGTTGTGACAGTGGTTGCTTTCGGGTCATAAACGAAATCGGACCGTATTCGCCGTGTCAGTTCGATCATGGCATCCAGCCAAGGCCGCATAGGCTGGAAGCTTGGTTTAGCATAGAGGCGCGCTTCTTCCAGGAATGGCACCATAGGCGAACAAGTCCGATAGAGTTCGACTTCCAAATCCGTTGTACCTGTCAGTGGCCGGGATGCAGCCACCTCCCAGTTCACTGATGCCTCAGTCTGGTTTAGTACTTGGCTGTCAACCTCGACAATCGATTCGGCTAGAACCGTCAGAGTTTCGTGGGACATATCCAGAGCAAAGCTCAACACACTGTTGCCAAAGTAATCCTTTCCGGCAGAACAATCGCGAGGTTCGGGATCGATTTTGACTTGGTGCGTTCGCAGTCGCTGCCAAGCAGTCTGCCGTGGTGCCAAATGCGCGAGTTGGTGACTTGTCAGGACGGGCCGAGAATAATCGTAACGTGTTTCATGGCTTACTCGATATGTGACCTGCTCAGCCATGGTGTTTCCTAGATACCAATCGTTGCCTGAGCACTTGAGTGGGCATGGTTAAAGAAATGCTGGGTCAAGTGGTCATTCAGGGCAAAAGCTTCGGTGCGCAGCCGATCAATGGTTTCCCGCAGGCTTTGGTTTTCCGGATGTAAATCCAACGGTGTAATGTTCTCCAGAGACCGCACCGCATCGGCGAAGGACTCAAAGCCGAAGGGACCATATTGCTCTTTCATTTTTAAGGCATAGCCGGTAATACCCTTGGCCTGAAAAACAATTGATCGCGGATTGGCGCCGTCAAGCACAAGGAGGTCGAGGACGGGCAGCCATTCGGGCTGAGCCAAATATCTGGACTGATACGTAACAATTGAATCGGACAGGCGCAGTAGCCAGGACAGCCCAGTATCAGGCGCCCGGTCGATGGCTATCTGAAGTGCCATGCACTGGAAGTCGAGTCTTTCCAGACGACGGCCAATAGAAAGGAATCTCCAACCATCGTCACGGGTCATCGCATCAAGGGAAAAACCGGACAGGGTGGTCATATTGGTGACTGTGTAGTCAAGCCAATTCAACGTTTTCGAAAGGGAGGCTGCTCGACCGAAAGCGGGGTTCTTGATCAGACCGTTTAATGTGCGCAAGTAGTCCAGAGACATTCGATCACGTAAAGTGAAGGCAATTCGTTCCAGGCTACGCAGATTGGCCGGCAGTCCGTTGGCTTTATTCTCCAAAGTGGCTGCCGATAGTAAAGCCGCGTATGGATCCTCCTCTTCGTCGATAATGCCGAAAGCCTTGGCAAGAGCCAGCAAAGGAGTCGTGGCATTGTCATCGTCTTCACCCTCCTGCAGGCGCTGAATCAGCGCCTCGCGGAGAAGCCTGGCTTCATCATCACATCGTTCCTGGTAGCGCCCTAACCAAAAAAGATTCTCTGCGATGCGTGAGGGAACGCCGGCTCTGGATCGCACCAAGTCAGTAGATGTAACGGTATTCCGCAGAAGGGTAAAGGAACTGTCAACCGGACGGTCTGACAACACCCAAGTGTCCTTCGAACTGCCGCCCCTTTGCATCGCAAGGACGCGCATGTCGGTGCTGCTTGCAACGCGGGTGAGTCCGCCGGGCATCACGACATAGCCACTCGGAGAGAAGACCGCAAATACACGCAGTCCAATACCTTGTGCCGAGATGTGCTCCGATCCACTATGGCCCAGCACCGGGGCTTGAGAGACCCTGACCATTTCCTGTGCAACGAATCTTTCCGGCCGGGCTGACAATCGTGCTTTCAACTTGGCCAGTTTGGCCTCGTCCAGATCCTGTCCGAAGATGGGAGCGAATGAGTAGGCAGGATCCGCAGACTTGAAAACGACCCGTTCTACATGATTCAGGGCATCGGTCAGGGCTGCCTCCTCACCACACCACCATGTGGCGATTGATGGCAAGCGCAACGGTTCGCCCATAAGTTGCTCACAGAGACGCGGCAGAAAACCCAGCAATGCGTCCGATTCAAGCAGTCCGGAACCAATGGCGTTAGCCAACAATACTGAGCCACGCCTGGCGCATTCTGTCATTCCAGCCACCCCGAGGGCTGAATCTGTGCGCAGTTCGAGTGGATCGCAGTAGCCGTCATCTTGCCGTCGCAGAATTGCGTGCACTCTCTTCAAACCACCCAGAGTCTTGAGCCATACTTTGCCTGAGCGTACCGTCAAGTCTCCTCCTTCGACCAGTGGGAATCCGAGGTAGCGTGACAGCAAAGTGTGTTCGAAGTAAGTTTCGTTATAGGGTCCTGGGGTTAGCAACACAGTCAGTGTCGGCCCATCACCTTTCGGTGCAAAATGCATTAGCGAATTACGGAGAGTGGCAAAGAACTGCGCAAGGTGCTGCACCCGCAGATCCCGGAACAGTGACGGAAATGTTCGCGAGACAACAAGACGATTCTCTAAAGCGTAGCCGGCTCCTGAAGGAGATTGCGTACGGTCTGCCATAACCCACCAATGCCCATCGGGTGAACGAGCAAGGTCGGCGGCATATACATGGAGATGAATGCCTCCGGGAACAGCCATGCCGTGAGCGGCAGGCACGAATCCGCTCTGACCAAAAATCAGCGATGCCGGAATAACGCTGCTCTTGAGAAGAGACTGATCACCGTAAAGATCAGCCAAAATTCGATTAAATAGTGTTGCGCGCTGGATAATACCTGATTCTATTTCGCGCCACTCCGAAGGAGCGATGATCAACGGCAGAACATCCAGTTCCCAGGGCCGGTCGATGCCTTTGGGGTCAGCGTAAACATTGTAGGTGACGCCACTTTCACGGAGCTGACGCTCCGCTGATAATTGTCTCTCACGAATGTTGCCAGCGCTGGTTTTAGTCAGTTCACCGAATAGCATTGACCAATGGGAACGAGGATTGAGGGGTGAAGCGAACATTTCGTCGAAACGTCCAAAGGAATTAGGATAAGTGGCAAACCTCTGAGGCAGTTCGAGTCCAATTTCGGGAGTGGCGGTCAATTGTTCCTCTTAACTGACTGGGAGCGAGATATCGGTTTCATGAAGTCTATCCGCGCCACAGATCGCTTGTAAATGCATGATACATGATAATTGTACCCATCAAAATAGATGGACGCCAACCTTTTTGCCGAGCTTTCAGTTAAATTACCCCCGGCAAAGCCGGGGCCTTATTGGGTGAGCCCCTCAAAGGGGCCGATAAACCGTGAGCCGCCTGAAGGCGACGGGCTTTTTACTCCTTCCTCCTTGCAGGGGAAGGTTGGGATGGGGGG
>CAIQPV010000605.1 GCA_903873725.1 uncultured Nitrosomonadales bacterium | reverse complement strand
TTCAGGACGCTTCAATCCGGAATGAATACTAGACTTTTAGAGGTGTCCGTAAGTTATCTCAGAATAACCGGACAAGAATAACCAGGCACATAATATAGACTGAGGAGTTTTTGATGGATCAAGCGCAAATGGTTACCCTCGACGGCAATGAAGCCGCCGCCTATATTGCCCACCTGACCAACGAGGTGATCGCAATTTACCCTATTACTCCATCCTCTCCGATGGGCGAATATTCCGATGCATGGTCAGCGGAAGGCGTCAAGAATTTATGGGGAACGGTACCCGAAGTCATTGAAATGCAAAGTGAAGGTGGTGCCGCCGGGACGGTGCACGGCGCGTTGCAGACCGGTTCGCTGACGACCACTTTTACTGCCTCGCAAGGCCTGCTACTGATGATCCCCAATATGTACAAGATCGCAGGGGAACTAACTCCATTTGTAATGCACGTGGCAGCACGCTCGCTGGCTGCGCAGGGTTTGTCAATTTTCGGTGACCACAGCGACGCAATGTCTGCGCGCTCGACCGGTTTTGCTTACCTCTCCTCCAATTCCGTTCAGGAAGCGATGGACATGGCATTGATCGCCCAAGCCGCTACGCTTGAGTCGCGTGTGCCGATTATGCATTTCTTCGATGGTTTCCGCACTTCACACGAGGTCGCCAAGGTTGAGCAGGTGTCGCGCGAGGTGGTGCGCGAAATGATAGACGACGAACTTGTTTTCGCCCACCGTACCCGTGCGTTGACACCTGATCATCCGGTGTTGCGCGGTACCGCGCAAAACCCGGACATGTACTTCCAGGCCCGCGAAAGTGTCAATCCTTTTTACGATGCCATGCCCGGCATCGTGCAAAAGACGATGGATAAATTCGCCAAGCTCACCGGTCGCCAGTACAAGCTATATGAATATGTTGGTGCCGCAGATGCTGACCGGGTCATGATACTGATGGGATCGGGTGCGGATGCTGCGGAAGAGACCGTGCAGCATTTGACCGCCCACGGAGAAAAAGTCGGCATCGTCAAAGTGCGCCTGTATCGCCCCTTCGCTGCCGCTGAGTTGCTTGATTCCATTCCATTAAGTGCCAAGCGCATTGCCGTTCTTGACCGCACCAAGGAACCCGGTTCGGACGGTGAGCCCCTGTACAAGGACGTGGTGACCGCATTTGCCGAGTCCTACACTTCCGGCAAGAGCAAGTTCACCACCCTGCCCCGCGTGGTAGGCGGACGCTATGGCCTGTCGTCCAAGGAATTTACGCCCGGCATGATCAAGGCCGTGTTTGACGAGCTGAAAAAGACCAGCCGAAAAACAACTTCACCATCGGCATCAACGATGACCTGAGCCACACCAGCCTGGAGTGGGATGCGGATTTCCGCAACGATGCCAGTCTCGGCGTCAACCGCTGCCTATTCTATGGATTGGGCTCGGACGGCACCGTGGGCGCCAACAAGAACACCATAAAGATCATGGGCGAGGAAACCGAACTTTACGGCCAGGGCTATTTCGTTTATGACTCGAAAAAGGCCGGGGCAGCGACGATTTCCCACTTGCGTTTTTCGACCAAGCCCATTCACTCACCTTACCTGATAGGCGACAATGAAGCAAACTTTATCGGCTGCCATCAACCCGTGTTTCTGGAGCGTTACGAGATGCTGGAATCCGCCGCCGAAGGCGCGGTATTTCTGCTCAACACGCCGGTGGCGCCGGATAAAGTGTGGGATTTGCTGACCCGGAAAATGCAGCAACAAATCATTGACAAGAAAATCGAATTTTACGTAATCGACGCCATTACCATCGCCAAGGCAACCGGCATGGGCAGCCGTATCAATACCATCATGCAGACCTGCTTTTTTGCCATTTCCGGTGTATTGCCCCGTGATCTGGCAATCGAGAAAATCAAATCTGCCGCTGAAAAATCCTACAGCAAAAAGGGATTGGATGTGGTGGAAGCCAACTGGAAGGCGATCGATGAAACCGTTGCCAACCTGCACAGAGTCAAGGTACCTTCTGCTGCAAGCAGCGTCCTGAAGATGCACGATGCTGTGCCGACTTATGCGCCAATATTCGTGCGCAATGTCACTGCCGAGATCATGGCCGGACGGGGCAACGAACTGCCGGTGAGCGTATTTCCCAATGATGGCACCTGGCCTACCGGCACCTCAATGTGGGACAAGCGTAATTTGGCGATGGAAATCCCGGTATGGGACGAAGAGCTGTGCATATATTGCGGTAAGTGCCCGTTCGTTTGCCCTCACTCCGCTATCCGCGCCAAAGTGTTTCCCGTTGGCCTGACCAAGGATGCCCCGCCCACTTTCAAGCACATCCAGGTAAAGGGCAAAGAATTCGAGCAAGGTATGCACATCAGTTACCAAG
>CAIQPV010000604.1 GCA_903873725.1 uncultured Nitrosomonadales bacterium | reverse complement strand
ATTATCTATAAATTCAATCTTAACATTTTGTTTATTTGATCTCTCCATCATTATAGTTTTTGCTTCTTCGTATATATCTCTATTTGTTTTATGGTCTATTACTTTATACGTATAATCATATTTATTATCCCATTTCATCATGTCATTCCCCTATCTTCAAGATGTCAATTATATTTACAATTCTTGCTGTTGATATTGGAAATCTGATCGTAGCGATATTGAATTTCGTCATTATTATTTTATTATTTTGGCAATTGTGCACAGCTACCCTATTTTAGAGCCTCTTTAAACTGTTTGATCGGCATCGGCTTGCCAAAAAAATAGCCCTGATAATGCGTACAACCGGCGCTTTCCAGATACTGTCGTTGCTCCTCTGTCTCCACCCCTTCGGCAATGACCTCCAGATTCAAGCTGTGTGCCATCGCAATAACAGTGTTAACAATAGCCTTGTCACTGCTGTCAACAGCCAAATCCCTCACAAAAGATTGGTCAATTTTGAGTTGGTGAAGAGGCAATTTTTTAAGATATTGCAGGGATGAATAGCCGGTGCCGAAATCGTCCAATGAAAAACGCACCCCGATCTCGTTCAAAGTATTCATGGTTTCAATAATGCCTGCCACGTTGTCCAATAAAACACTCTCCGTCAGTTCCAGCTTGAGGCGTGTCGGATCGATAGCATAGCGTTTCACAATAGATCGCACTTGGGCCACAAAATCTGCCTGGCGAAATTGTTTGGCACTCACATTGACCGACAGCATCAGATCACGGGTCTGATTATCCAGTTGCCAGGATTTGAGCTGGGCACAAGCGGTTTCAAGTACCCAATTCCCGATCGCCAATATCAGGCCCGTATCTTCCGCAAGCGGAATAAATTCTGCAGGTGAAACAAAATCACGGTTCGGATGTATCCAGCGAATCAATGCTTCCGCACCGTATGGACGTTGCAAATGGTCAACCTGTACCTGGTAATGCAGTTGGAATTGACGATGCTCAATTGCTTTGCGTAACTCTCCTTCGAGTGCTGAACGGGCGTTGATGGCTTCTTGCATTTTCGGGTCAAAGAATCGCAGGACATTGCGTCCATCCTTCTTTGCCTGATACATGGCAATATCGGCTTGTTTGAATAAATCATCCGATAGCTGCTGGTGACCGTTGAACAGGGTAATGCCTATACTCGGGGAATTGAGGTACTCCTTTCTGCCCAGACGATAAGGTTGATTGAGTGTAGCCAATACCTTCTCGCCAATTGCCTCGGCTTGCGCACCCGCCTCAAGAGCTTGTTCGCTCAGGTCTTCCAGCATCACAACAAATTCATCACCTCCCAGACGAGCCACCGTGTCACCTATACGAACACAGGATTTCAGGCGTTCCGCCACTTCTTGCAGCAATATGTCTCCCATTGCATGACCGAGGGTATCGTTTATAACCTTGAAGTTATCCAGATCAATAAACAGCAAGGCACCCGTTTGTCCACTCCGGTCGCTCGAAGACAATGCCTGAAACAGCCTGTCCTGCAGCAACCGGCGGTTGGACAGTTTCGTCAACGGGTCAAAAAAAGCCAGCTCCCTGATCGCTTCTTCGGCTGCCTTGCTCTTGGTTATGTCAGAAAATGCGCCAACATAATTCATCACGTTACCGTGTGGATCTTTCACTGCGGTAATGGTTAAATGTTCGGGATAGATTTCACCATTTTTGCGCCGATTCCAGAGTTCGCCTTCCCATGTTCCAGTGTTATTGATGTTCTCCCACATAGCCGCATAGAAGTTTGAATCCTGACGGCCGGAACTTAATATGTTCGGCTTTTTTCCGATGATTTCACCGGGAGTATATCCGGTAATTTTTGCGAAAGCGCCGTTCACCCTGAGGATCACACTATCAGTATCTGTGATCAAGATGCCTTCTTGAACTTCAAAAGAAGTGGCCGCAATACGCATATCACTCGCTGCTTGTTCCCGTTCCTCCATCATATGAATTTTTTCCAATGCGACACTGGCCAATTGACTGACAGAGTCAAGGAAACCGATTTCTTCTCTTGTCCATTCCTTATGTGTATGCATTTGATTCAGCACACCCAAATAGTATCCGTCCTCGCTGAATCCGAACGGATACCAAAACAAGCTATTGATCCCCATTTTATGGTGAAGCTTATCCCCTGAACCATCTTTCATCAGAAGCGGATTAATGTTGCCGCTATGGCTTGTGAACCATGATCTTGTTTTTCCGATTTCGGTTATGGCATTCACAAATTCATCCAAAGGATAGGTAGCAATTGAAGAAGGAATGTCCGCACGATCCGGGTTCAACCATTGACTCAAGCCAATTATTTGTTGCTTGCTGAATGAGACACCATAGATCAGTGCACGGTCAACTCCAAGCGCTTCACCTACGATACGGACAGTATTTTCCAGTATCGCCCGGGAACTATCCTGTTCGACCAGTGTTTTTGAGATCTTGTTAAGCGCATCGGAAAACAGAAGTTGCTGTTGAAAAGCAACTTCGGCTTGTTTGCGGGCGGTTATGTCCGTGCCGAGACCGACCAGATATGCCTGATCGTCAATGATGGTAAGGTGTCCGGAAAAGAAGTATGGGATTTTTTGCCCGGACTTGGTGATCAATTCCGCTTCGGCCCGAGAGTCGCCTTTTTCGAATACTTCTCCAATCCTTTGAGCGATTATATCCTTGCCTTCACCTTCGAAAAGATTCACTACCGGCATGCTGCCGATCTCATCACCGGAGTAACCTGAAACTTCCAGAAATCTTGGATTAACTCTAACAAAACCTCCCTGCCGGTTTATCATATAGAAAATACCGGGCAGATTGTTGATGACCTCGTCAGAGAAATTCTTCTGTTTAAGGAGCAATTCTTCCGCCTGTTTACGTTCGGTAATATTTTCGATTTGCGCAACAAAGTATGGTTGTGCCCCGGAGTCCATACTTACGCTGGATGAACTAACCCGTACCCACACTACCTGTCTGTCCTTGCTTATATAACGTTTCTCTTTGAGGTAGGATTTAATCTCTCCTTGCAGCAACTTTTTTCTGTCGGCAAGGGTTAGTGTCTTGTCATCCTGGTGGGTTATGTCCTGATAAGCCAGTTTTTCAAGTTCTTCCTTCCTGTAGCCCACCATGTCACAGAAGGCTTGATTCACCAATAAAAACTGGCCGTCGAGTGCAGTGGTAGCCATGCCTATCGGGGCATACTCCATAATGTTGCGGAAGCGCGTTTCGCTTTCGATCAAGGCGGTTCGTGCAGTGTCATGGGCGACACGTGTACGCAGTGTTTCGATCCCGAAAGAAATATCTTTGGCAAGTTCTTCCAGCAGTTCAACTTCTTCCTTGCCGAATACAGATGTTTCTTTCGAATAAATCGACAATGCACCCCATATCCCCTGTTTTCCATAAAGTGGCAGCGCTATGCTTGATTTGTAACCCCGCTTGAGCGCAGCCTCACGCCAAGGAGACATTTTCGGACTGCTTTGTATGTCATTAATGACGACCTTTCCAGTTCTGATTGCCGTACCGGTTGATCCTTGCCCGTATTCCGTATCAGACCATGTGATATTTGCGTTATCCAGGTATCCTTCTATATAACCGAATTGCATTACCGGGCGCACCGTCTTGTCTGCGTCATGATTTGCAACGCCTACCCACGCCATCAAATAATCACCTGTTTCCACTGCCAACCGGCATATTTCGGCAAACAATTCCTGTTCGTTTTCAGCACGGACTAACACTGAGTTGCAACTGCTTATGAGTTTCAAGGCGCGGGCAAGCCGATTCTGGTTATATTCCCCCAACTTGCGCAGTGTGATGTCGCGTGCGAGCAAAATAAAACAAGGTTCCCGACCCTGGACGGCCGGTTTTCTGGAAACGGAAAGTTCAAACCAGAATTTACCGTGAGGGAACTGTAATGCGTACTGTTTGCCGATTGAGAATCCCTTTTCATGCGCTTCCGATATTGCCGACAAACAGACATCAGCGGCGTGCGGCGGAATAACATCGAAAAATAGTTTACCGAGGAACACATCGGGGGGAGTTGCCAGCAAATCGGTACGAGGTGAGTGATAGTTATAAATGCGCCCATTCAATCCAACCTCAAATAACAGATCCGGGATGGCATCTAGCGTAGATTGCAATTCCCTTTCCCACGCGGAAGCTTCTGCCTCCATTCGCTTGCGTTCGGTAATGTCTTGAAATTCCCAAAGGGCAAAGTGCTTACCCGCAATGCGAACAGACTGGGAACGTATCAAATAGGGTGTTTCCGTTTCCTTTATAATTAGTCTTGTTTCAAAATCAACAACCCGACCACTTTTATCAAGTTCAGCTACGCACGCTTCACGATCGGCTTTGCTTGCCCAAAGACCCATTTCAAATGCTGTCTTGCCGATGGCTGACTTACGTGCAATTCCGGTAGTTTTTATCCAGCATTCATTAACATCAACAATTTTTCCGGATTCATACTCAGTAAACGACATCCCGTTACTGGTAGCATTAAAAATATAAGAATAATCAAGATCAATTTCTTCTGACATAATGAAGCCTTATGCATGAACGATTCGTTTAGATTTCAAACATTCCTGGCGCGCCCACTGTTTACAATACCTGAGCTGCCAAAAAATCCTTCGGTGCCTTTTTTAATTACTTTTGGATACATGATTTTTGATTAATAACCAGGTTTCTTACCAGCATTATCGTCACCTATAAATGACAGCGACATCCCTGATAGTTAAGAACTATGCGCAATCAAGTATATGTTAGCTCAGCACGATTTCTTGCTTGGATTGGCAAAGTAACTGAAACAGTTGCGCCCGGCTCGCTTGGATACATACATGGACTGATCGGCATTCTTCAGTAAACCATCCAACTCCGTAGCGTCATCCGGATAAAGCGTGATTCCAATACTGGCTGAAACATAAAAAATATCGCCATTCAGTTTAAATGGCTGATTGATTGATTCGATGATGCCCTTTGCGATACGTTCCACGCAACTTGTTTCATTCAGATCAGGCAAAATGATGGTGAATTCATCTCCGCCCAAACGTGCGACAGTGTCAGCTTCACGGACACATGCAGAAATACGATGTGCTGTTTCAACCAGCAGGGCATCACCTTTATCGTGCCCATGGGTGTCGTTAACTTCCTTGAAATTGTCGAGATCAAGGAACATCAAGGCCAACTTCAGGTCAGCGCGTTGCGCTTTTTTGATATCCTGAGACAGTCGATCCCGAAACATGCGGCGGTTGGGGAGATTGGTAAGATGGTCAAAATTGGCTTGTTTCCATATCTCTTCTTCCAATGCCTTCTTTACCGTGATGTCCGAAAACAATGCTACCCTGCGATGAACTGAACCATCTTCGTTGTAAATGGTATTGATGGTCATCCACTCGGCATAAATTTCACCATTCTTTCGGCGATTCCATATCTCGCCTTGCCAATGGCCTTTGAGCTCAATTTCACGCCACATTTCACGATAGAATTCAGGACTGTGTTTGCCGGAACGCATGAGATTCGGATTCTTGCCTAACACTTCAGCCAACTCATAACCTGTTAACCGGGTGAAAGCCGGATTGATATCCACAATAAGGTTATTTTCATCCGTTACCAGTAAAGCTTCGCTACTGTTTTCAAGCACCAGCGAAGCAAGCTTCAGCTTTTCTTCTATCAGCTTTTTCTCGGTCACATCGCGAGCCGAGCCGACCACACCGATGATTTCTCCCTTGTCGTTGACGAAGGGCGCTTTGTGTACATCAAGGAACAGGAATTTTCCCTGGACATTGCCGTATTCGTCGAATTGGGCCGGTTTGCCGAGATTTAACGTAACAACATCGCTGTCCTGGCATAGTTCGCCAAAGGTATGCCATAGAGGGTCGTCGGGATGACTATTGCGTTCACGTAACGCAAAGAACATGTCGTCCTTGCCGACGGGCTCTTCGGTGCCAGTGGCATTCAGCAGTTGTTCGCAGATCGCCTTGTTGGCGAATATATAGCGTTTCTCCAAATCCTTCGCCCAGATCAAGTCCGGGACGTTGTCGCTGATAAGACGCAGCAAGCTCGCCAGATTGTTTGCGCGCTCTTTGCTGTCACGCAGAGATTCAGTTGCCTGGCTTATTTCGGTAATGTCTCTGGCGATGATGATCAATACCTTGCGATTATGCTGTTCATCAAACAATGGCACTTTGATGACATCGAAGTGGCGGTCATTACCCAGAGAATCGGTAACGGCTTCTTCTATTCTGAAAATCTTCCCGCTTGCCCATGCTTCTTCGTCGCCCTTTTTACACGCAGCCATGGCATCAGCCAAGTGCGGATTGCGAATGCCAATTTCGGTATCACTGAGGATATGCCATTCCAGTCTCTCCAGGCCGAATAATTGAAGACAGATTTTATTGGCGACCAACCACCTGCCCTCGCCGTCCTTTAACTGGATAGAATCCGGAACGGCCTCAATCAGTGTCCTAAGCTGTGCTTCGCTTTCGGCCAATTTCAACTCTGCCTGTTTGCGTTCAGTGAT
>CAIQPV010000603.1 GCA_903873725.1 uncultured Nitrosomonadales bacterium | reverse complement strand
TCCACCTTTGAAGGTCCGGTGATGTCAATCAAAACCGTAAACGCACTGTCGCACTACACGGACTGGACCATCGGCCACGTTCACTCCGGTGCGTTGGGTTGGGTAGCCATGGTTGCCATGGGATCGATTTACCACATGGTGAAGAAACTGTGGCATACAGAAATGTATTCCGACAGCTTGGTAAATGTTCACTTCTGGCTGGCGACGATCGGTGCGGTTGTCTACGTCGTGGCGATGTGGGTGTCCGGCATTATGCAAGGTTTGATGTGGCGTGATTATGACGAATACGGTGCATTGACCTATACCTTTGTGGAGTCTGTGTCCGCCATGCATCCGTACTACGCGATGCGTGTCGTTGGCGGCATTATCTACAACCTGGGTGCATGGATAATGTTGTTCAACGTGGTGATGACTGTGCGTCAGGCAAGTTTTTCGCGCGGCACCAACGCAGTTCCTGCTAAAGCATAAGGAGTGTGACATGTCTGATCACGGCAAAATTTATTCAACAAATTTTCAGGACTCGCTGGAACGCAGCACTATCAAATTGGCTTTGATGATTGCTCTTGCGGTAGCGGTAGGCGGTCTGGTGGAAATAGTGCCACTTTTTTATGTGGACACGACCATGACTCATCTGTCGCCCAACGTAAAAGAATCACAGAAAAAAGCGGGTGATATTGCTCCTATCGTTTGGGTTCGCAAACCGGGTGAAACCCTGGATGACTGGAAGCCCGGTGACGGTGTGCGCCCTTACAAGCCGTTGGAACTGGCAGGGCGTGAAGTGTATATCCGCGAGGGTTGTTACTTGTGCCACTCACAAATGATCCGTCCTTTCCGCGACGAGAAAGATCGCTATGGTCACTACTCGGTGTCTTCCGAGTCCATGTACGATCACCCGTTCCAATGGGGATCCAAACGTACCGGCCCAGACTTGGCCAGAGTTGGGGGCAAGTATTCTGACGAGTGGCATCGTCGCCATCTGGGTTATCCCCGTGAGGTCGTTCCAGAGTCTGTCATGCCTAACTTCTTTTGGCTGGCAAACAACAAGCTGGATTCGGTCAACGTGACCAAAACAATGGAAGTAATGCGCATGATGCCCTTCTATCCCGCTCCTTACACCGATGCCGACATCGCCAGTGCGAAGGGGGCGGTGGATGGCAAGACGGAGATGGACGCTGTCATTGCTTACTTGCAGGGCTTGGGTAGTCAAATCAAGTTTACCGAAGGGGTGAATTACCGTGATTAAGCTGATGGGATACTTGGGCATGGATGTTGAATCCATGACAACGAATGACTGGCTTGGCGTGTTTTATGCCGTATTTGTGTTTGTCGCCATGATTTATGTCTATTTCATTGTATTCCGTCCTGCCAACAAAGAAAAATTTGAGTCCCAGCGCGGAATGGCGCTGGATGACTAATATCCAGTCAATGTGGGAGATAAATGATGAGTGAAAAGCACGATGTAACTGGCGCTCCAACAACCGGGCATGTGTGGGACGACGATTTGGCCGATTTTGCCAATCAGCCACCCAGATGGTGGATGCTCGGTTTGGCTGCCAGTGCGATCTTTGTGGTGGTGTATTGGTTGTATTATCCTTCCGTTCCCATTCCTTCTTCCAACACGTTCTTCAAGGGGTTTGGAGGATGGACTGCGATCAAGGAAATGGAAGCTGACAAGAGCGAAGTGGACGCAGTGCGAGGCAAGTTTGAGGACAAGCTCAAAAATTTGGCTCCGGCGGCTATTCTTGCAGACAATGAGTTGACCGAGTATGTAAAGCGTTCCGGCAAAGTATTGTTCGGCGATAATTGTGCCCCATGTCATGGTACGAACGGTGTCGGCACCAAGGATAAGGAAGGCCTGATGGCACCTATTCTAAATGACGACGACTGGTTGTACGGCGGCAAGATCGATGATATTCATACCTCCATTTCTGGAGGCCGCCAAGGCATGATGCCTGCGCATAAAGACAGCTTGTC
>CAIQPV010000602.1 GCA_903873725.1 uncultured Nitrosomonadales bacterium | reverse complement strand
TGTTTCTGCTGCTGGTATGCATTCAGATTCTGGATGTGCACAGCACACTCACTGCAAGCGCCGCACACTACGAAACTAACAAATCCATCATTTGGCTTGGCAGCTTGATCGGCTTTACTGCCGCCGTTTTAACAATAAAGGCAGCTTCTACGCTTGTATTAGTCATCCTTTTCCGTATCTGGTTCCTATCCAACGGTACTCATGACCGTGAATTTGTTTTCAGTCTTACGCTGATCACCGTGTTTTACGGCTTTATCGTTTCCAACAATTATTTATCCTGAGGACGTTTATATGAAAACCCTGCGCAAACTGTTTGTTATTGCTGTTGGTGCCTGCCTGACCTTATTTACGCTCGTCGCACATGCTGATTTCAAGCAGCGCCTGGAGGAAAAATTCCCCACAATTGCGGGGTCTAAGGTTGAAAAGGCATTCCCCGGATTCTGGTCGGTGATCAAGAATGGCGAAGTTCTATTCTTCAGCGAAGATTTAACGGTGATGATTAATGGCGATGTCATTGACCTGGCAAACAAGCAGTCGCTTACTGCCAGACTCAAGGCGGACAACCAACCCAAAATAGACATCAGTTCGCTGCCCCTTAAAGACGCAATCAGATTGGGCGCAGGCGTACGCAAGATTTACGTATTTTCCGATCCTGACTGTCCTTACTGCAAACAACTGGAAGGCGCGCTGAATCAGCTCAACAATACTGAAGTGTTCATTTTCCCAATGCCGTTAGTTAGCCTGCACCCAAAATCCCGCCAAGTGTCTGAAAGTATCTGGTGCCAAGCGAATCAGGAAAAGGCCTGGAGAGCTTACATGGACACTGGTGTGACGCCAAACATCACCACCTGCGACAATCCTATTTCACGCAATCTGGTACTGGCTGAAAAGCTGCATATTTTTGGAACCCCAGCCATTATTTTTGAAGACGGAACTATTTTCCCGGGCGCAATTCCGGTCACCACAATTAACGACAAGCTCAATGGCTTGGTTTCCAGATGAGCCGGATAATCTTCAGCCTGTTGGCACCGGGTAAACATATTGTCTTCCACAGTGCGGCACTTGCTATCATTACCACAGGTATTGTGATGTTGCTCAGCGCAAGTGAACTCGGGCCGGTATCCGCATTCATTGTTCCGTTAGGTCTTTACACGGTTATCCTGGGCGTGCTCAGTGAATTATTCTTTGGAGTGCGGAGTTTAATTTCTGTGTGTGCTCAGTATGTCCAGAACCGCTCCTGCAACACGGAAGTGAAAGCGCAATGAGGCTCCGGGGAATATGTGTCGCTGCCCTTTTCTTTGCCACGAATTGTGCTGCCCATGCTGACTGCTTCACGACCGCAGCAGCCACTCACGGTGTTCGCGAAGATCTGCTGAGAGCCATTGCCAAGGTGGAATCAAACTACAACCCGGAAGCGCTCAACCCGACTTCTCATGCTCTGGGAGTGATGCAGATTCATCCGGTGAATTTTAACAGCCTGCAAAAATACGATATTACCGAACCTGACCTGCATCAACCCTGCACAAACATCAATGTGGGTGCATGGATTCTGGCGGGTTTTATCAAACAATATGGGCCAGTCTGGAGGGCTGTAGGCGCCTATGGAGCAGGCAACGGCAAAAGCCGTGAAGTAGAGGCTCAAAGAGCAGTCTATGCAGCCAAAGTTCAACAAGCTTTGATTGTTCTCAAGTACAAACCTAGTAATAAGGCATCGGCAGTCTATAAGCTTCCAGCCTGGCCTGTCATGGTGGTACTCGAATGAGTCTACTCACTCGTTCGCTTGCCTTGACACTATTGTTTTGTAGCGCGTTCGCTCACTGTGAATACCTGGGCACGACGGGACAAACTTATGCCCTTGATCCTGATGGCCGTGAACAACTCAAGGATGCCGTCAGGCGAAAGCAAGCCAATGGAGAATTGGATGCGTACTGGCGGAATTACCGGGACAAGGTAGCTGAGGCGATCAGGCATCCCGCTCCATTGGGTGTCAGGAGTGATTACAACAATCATTCTGAATTACACGATTTGCGCTTTACCCTGCCTCAGGACTACCTGAATGAGCGCGGGCAGGTGGTGGCCAGGCGCGGCACTGTCATCGAGCCCTTGCGCATTCAGCCTCTCAGGACTGGCCTAGTTTTTATTGACGGCCGCGACCAGAAACAAATCGACTACGCCATTCTTCGCGGAATGAAACAGCCACTCAAGATCGTTCTAACGGCAGGTTCCCCGCTTGAGTTACGGTTCAGGTACCAAAAAGCTCACTGGCGTACAGGAACAGGTATTCCCTTCTATTTCGATCAACGTAAATTGATTATCACCAACTTTCAAAAACTCTACGGGATCGCAATCAATAGCGTTCCTGCAACCTTGTACCAGCAGGGCGACAAACTGGCCATCGACTTTGGTATTCAACCTCTATGAAAAGAATTGTGCTGTTGAGCGCGCTTTTGTCGTCCTTGGTCTTTACGCCTGTTGCTTTGGGTCAGGCCGTATGCACGGGTGCTTTCCCCAATCTCATCACCGATGTCTGCTGGGACTGCGTTTTCCCGATTTCCTTCGCCGGTGGCATGTTGAACATGGGCGTGACTGACGGCTCCGATTACAACACCGGAGTAAGCCCTAGCCCGGTGTGTTTCTGCACCAACACACTTTCCGTGGGAACCCCCATGAGTTTTTGGGAGCCACGCTATATGGTTGACGTAACAAATATGCCAGGCTGTTTTCCTTTACTGGGTGGCCTGAGCATTAGCCCGCCGTACAACGCATCGGAATTTGGCACAGTTAATGTAAACAATGCGGCCATTGGTGGCAGCAGCAAGTCTTCGTTTATGCAGGCAAACGAATACCTGAACCCGATACTCTCGGCTGCAGGAATAATTGAAGCTTCACCGTGCCTTGATAACCGTTCTTTCGACGTTCCTTACATTTCGTGGGCCGATCCCACCTGGGGAGATGATGCACTGGCGCTGATTCTGACCCCTTATGCTTATGCCTTCACTGGCCTTGCGTCTATTGCAGCTGAAGCTCCCGATGCAATTCAGGCGACGGTGGGCTTTCCTAACCAGTATCTGTTCTGGGTTGCCGGAGCCTGGGGGCCTATGTATCCGCTAACCGGTAATGTTTCTACGGCCAACACGCCGGAGCAGGTTTCCCATCTGTTACTGGCCAGAATCTTTGCTAAATTGCATGCGGCCGGCGCGGAACAGACCACTGCCGGACAAACTGCACTGGATGCCTGTAGTGCTTTCGGTGTGCCAGAACTGATCATGGACAAACGTCAGTACAAAACGAATCGTATCTATCCATTTCCTGACAATATGTGTACCCCGATAGGCCGTCCCTTGCAGCTTCAGGAAGCGGGTGCCTCAAGACCCATGGACAAGGACTATGGGTATATCGTTTTTCAGCGCAAAGATTGCTGTCAACCATTGATATCGCCCTAAGCATGAATAAACTCATTTTTCCCTTTGCCGTTGTTGCTGCTCTTGCAGCGTTTCCGGTCAATGCACAATCCATGCAGAGTGATATACGCGCGCAGTGGGTAACTTATATTGTGGTTTCCAGCACCTTGCCGCATGAACAATTGGTGTCCTTGGCGCACGAGGCAAGCGTTGCTCAAGCGGTCATGGTTCTCAATGGCTTTCCTGACAAGAAAAATAGCATTCAGGAAGTGCAGAGAATG
>CAIQPV010000601.1 GCA_903873725.1 uncultured Nitrosomonadales bacterium | reverse complement strand
TTGAATAATTGCTCATTGCTCAGCAACGTTTCCTCACGCTGCCCGCCCATCATCAACGACCAGCGGTCGCTCAGGTAAATCTGATCATCGATAATGTCCCAGTCCCACAAGGCCAGATTGGACCCTTCCAAAGAAAGATTAAGCCTCTCTTGCGTCAAGCGCATGGCCCGCTCGTTCTTCTTTCGCTCGGTGATGTCCTGAAACGATACCAGGGCGCCAACCAGAGTACCCTCCAGTATGATCGGGCGGGAGCGGTAATCAACCGGAATGAAACTATCGTCGCGGGCGACAAAATGGTCACTGCCGTCAATCGGTTCGCCATTCCGGATCACTTTGAATTGCGGACAATTCTCGGCGGGAAATGATGACCCGTCCGGAAAGTGGTGTTGCATCTTCTGATGCATGGATTGCCCCATCAATTCATGCTCCTGCCAGCCCAGCATCTTCTCGGCCGCAGCATTCATGAAGGTGAGCCGGCCTTCCAGGTCGGTAGCGTACACACCATCGCTCAATGTATTCAGCAAGGTGCGCGTCATCTCGGCATTCTGTACACGCATGCGCTCATTCACCGCGTTCAGTTCCGCGGTGTTGATCAACAAGGCGTTTTGCAACAACCGCTGCTCCCTGTCCACCTCGTTGTAATAGTTATCAACGATTTCAAGGAAGGACTTCAACTCCGCATCGGACTGGAAGTCCTTGCCGAAATGGCGCCGCAGTTGTCGTTCGAGAAGACGGTGCATGAATTAATCTACTCGTAAATAGTAGTTAGTGTCATTGTCTGGTTGTGCAACTGGCACTGAACGATGTCGCTGAAAGGAGCCAGCTCACCATATGAATAAAACCCGGTAATAGCGGTCGCGTCACCAAGATTTTCCTGCACGATTTCCAGTTCTTCCTCGGTTAATTGCCCCATCACCAGACGTCTCCCGACGCAACTCACCACCAGGCACAAACCGGTTGCGCCTTTGCTGGATGGCTGCGCCGCTTCAGCCGCCAATCCGGCGCTGTCAATCAGGCTGTCCAGATTGGTGCGCATCAGTTTGCACAAGTGGCCTTGCGGTACATCGCCCGCAAAAGTCAGGCTGTGCGCCGCTTCATCCACAGCCAGCAGGGTACGGATCACTGCTTTCTCTGCTTTATTGGCCTGGATGCTCAAAGGAAACCGCAACCCGCTGGCCGGCAATTCCCCGGCCTGTTCGCCCAGATATTTCTTGTACAGCTCAAGAGCCGGTTCGCCATCGATCTCATAAACAACATTTCCGACCGACTTGGTGACAACCCGCTCGGCGCCGAACTCGTCCCACCCCGCGAGGCACCCGCTTTTGATTGTAACTTCACCATAAAAACCCAAAGCGGCAAGGTGCCCCGCTGTGGCAGGCGCATTTGCCATTACCCAGGTCTTTTCAAAACGCGTGCCGTCCCCTGCCAGCCCGCCGGTTACCGGGATACCCGCCTGATTCAATCCCTGTGCCAGTTCGCTGCCGTTCACCTGCAGTCCATCGGAGAGCACGAATACATGGCGCAAATCAGGGGCGCCCAGCTCGGCCATCAGGCTTCTTCCCAGATCACGGGAGTTCTTGCCCGGTTCAATATCAATTGTCGCAAGGCGCACTCTGGAATGCTCCAGCTTGACGATGGTGGCCACCACGTTGCCGTCGCTGATCTCCACGCCCTTCACGCTGCCGGAGGACGAACAGCCGGCGATAATCGCTTGTGGAAACATGCCGCGCAACTGCGTATAGCAATCCCCTGTCTGAAAAAAAACATCGTCGGCAAAAACCAACACCAGATCGGCGACTGCGGAAAAACCCGGTGCCTGATCCCAACCCGACTTGCCTGTCCAACCAATTTGCCCGATTTGCATAATTATCCCCTCCCGATTTATAACACGTTAAAATTCCAAAAATACTGCCTCGCCCGGCATTGTCCTGATGGCTGCCAGCAATTCATCCAAAGCGATTTCCAGATCGGCCACTGCCTCGCCGCAACCGTCCTGGCCGGCAATTTTTTCGACCCGTTCTGCTGCCTGCATGGTTCGTTCGGCTGCAAAAATGCCCGACATGCCTTTCAGGGTATGCGCGCTGTGGCGCACCGCTTTGGCATCCCCTCGCGCCAGTCCATCCTTGATGGT